>CAZBOK010000061.1:0-16130 GCA_964493525.1 uncultured Phycisphaeraceae bacterium
CAGGGCCGCTGACCGGCACGATCGTCGACGCGACGGGTTTCGTCGCCGCGCCGGAGGCCGCGTTCACCGACGACGTCGAGACGATCGAAGTCGTGCTCCACGACGGGCGCCGATATCGCGCGAGCGTCGTCGGCCGCGACAAGAAGTGCGGGCTCGCGCTGCTGCTGGTCGACAAACCCGCGTCCGACCTGCTCCAGCCGCAGGACGATCTCACGCAGGATCAACTCGCGGTCGGCCAGTTCGTCGTCGCGATCGGGGCGCCGAACGCGCCGGGTGAGACGCTCGGCCCGTTCACGACGGTCGGGATCCTCTCGAACACGCATCGGCTCGACGGTTGGGTCGACGCGCTGCAGACGGACGCCGGCGTGAACGTGAAGAACGCGGGCGGCCTGCTCGTCGACCTGCGCGGCCGCGCGCTCGGCGTGCTGTTGCCTCCGGTCGCGCCGTACGGACAGAACTCGGGGCTCGGTTTCGCGATGCCGATGGACGCGCTGAAGAAGTCGATCCGCGCGATGGTCGAAGGCCGCGTCATCGAGCCGGGCTACCTCGGCGTCACGCTCGGTGACGATCGCGGCGGCGTCAGCATCGCGAGCGTCACGAAGGGCTTTCCCGCGGAGACGGCGGGCCTGCAGATCGGCGACGTGATCACGCGCGTGAACCAGACCGAGGTCAGATCCCGTCAGGAGTTCTCGGACGTGATCGCGACGCGATTCTCCGCCGGCGACACCATCACGCTCGCGGTGCGCCGCGGAGCGGGGACGATCGAGATTCGCCTCGAGCTCGCGCGGCGGCCGTAGCGCGCACGACGGCGCGCGGGCGATCAGCCGTACGCTTCCTTGTGGAGTCGCTCCTTCGCGAGGCCGATCGCGTCGAGCGACGCGAGCACGGTCTCGAGAAACCGCGGCGTCGCCTCCTTGCCCTCGGCGCGCGCCTTCACCTTCTCCCACTTCGTGATCGCCGGACCGCACGTGTACACCAGGACGGCATCCTTGTCCTCGATCACTTCCCGCAGCAGCGCTTCGCCGATGCGGCCGCCGCGGACGTCGCGCTTGCCGCCGTTCGTGAACTTCGTGAGATCCGCTTCGCGCGACAGCGCATGGATCACGCGCAACCGATCGGGGAACCGCTCGACGAGCGCGTCGAACTGCGCGCGGTAGATCACGTCGTCCCAGGTCTTGTTGCCATAGACGAGCGTGTGCTTGACCGGCAGACCGGCCTCGAGGGCCCACTTGATCATCGCGTAGTTCGGGACGATGCCCGAGCCGGCGCTCACGTGGATGACGTGGTCGCAGTGGTCCTTCAGCGTCTCGTCGAAGCAGTAGGCGCCGGAGAAACCGCTCACCGTGATCTTCTGCCCCTTCGCGACGCCGTGAGCGAGGTACGGCGAGAGGAGCGGCGGGTACTTGGTCTGCCCGGGGACGTACGGCTCCACCTTCACGGTCGTGGCGAGCGTCGTCTCGGTCGGCGTCGACGCGAGCGAGTAGGCGCGCGGCGGCTCCTTGCTCCCCTTCTCCGTTTCGAGGTACGCGATCGCGTTGCCGAGCGCGAGGAACTGGTGCGGGTCGATGGTGATGAACTGACCGGCCTTGTACGCGCCGCGCACGTCTTCCTTGGTCGCCATCACGATCGTCGCCGTGTCGTGCGTCTCCATCACGACGTCGACGACCGTCGTCTCCATCACGCGGCGGCGCGACACCTGCGGCCGAGATTCTTCCATCGACGATGACTCCCGCTCCGGGGCGTCCGGAGAGCGCGACGTTGTATCACCGATCAGCGCGTTGGTCGATCCGCGTCGCGCGCTCCCGTGGTGAGCCGCTCGATCGCGGCCCGATACAGCGCGTGCAGTCGCCGCGTGATCGGGCCGGGCGCGCCGGAGCCGATCGTTCGGCCGTCGGCGGCGACGACCGGCAGCACTTCCTTCAGGCTCGCCGAGAGGAATGCTTCGTCGGCGTCGAAGAGGTCGGACGGCTGCAGCGGGGCTTCGCACATCTCGATGCCGGCGCCGCGGCCGATCTCGAACAGGAAGCCGCGCGTGATCCCGTCGAGCAGGCCGACCTCGAACGCGGGCGTCCTCACGACGCCGCCTTTCACGATCCACACGTTCGCCGTCGTCGCCTCGGTGAGTCGGCCGTCGCGGTCGGTCATCAGGCACTCGAACGCGTCGCCGCGATTCGGCGTCAGCATCGCCATGACGTTGTTCAGGTAGTTGCCGCTCTTGATCGCCGGATCGAGCGACTGCTTCGGGTTCCTCTGCACTCCGGCGATCGCGACCGAGACGCCGCGCGAGTAGAACTCGGCCGGGAACCCCGCGAACTCGCGCGCGATGACGACGAGCGTCGGCGCCGAGCGCGCGCTGGTCGGATCGAGGTTCACGACGCCGGGCTCCGAGCCGCGCGTGACGATGATCCGCAGCGAGCTTTCCGCGTGATGTGACTCGCGATGCGTCCGCATCGCTTCCGTCGCGATGTGCGCGAGATCCGGGAGCGGGAGCGCGAGCCGACTCGCGGAACGGCCGAGGCGCGCGAGATGCCGGTCGAGCAGGAACGGGACGCCGTGATAGGTGCGGAGCGTTTCGTACACGCTGTCGCCGAACAGGAAGCCGCGATCGAAGACGGAGACGCGCGCGTCTTCCGGGCGCACCAGACGGCCGTCGATGTTCACGAGTGCATTCATGGTGAGGACCGAGATCGTACGGAATCGCGGAGCGGGTTACTCGGCGCACGACGCGCGCCTATGACCTCCGCGAGGCGACGGGGGGCCGTCCGGGCAGACCGGGCGGCCCTTCCCGTTTCCTAAGGATGGTCCGGAGGCTCCACCATGGTCGCACTTCCCGAAGACAACGTTCCGGCCGCGGTCACCGAACTCATCGCCGCACTCCTCGCGCACGTCGATTCCGATCCGTTCGCCGCCGACCTCGTCTCGCGCATCGAAGCGTTCGCCGCGTCGCGGCCGAACCAGGGAGAGCGCGCGTTCCTGTTCTCGCGCCTCGCGGTCCTCGCGCGCGGCGACGCAGCCCGCGCCGAGCGTCTCGTGAATCGCGCATTCAACTGCGCCGAGCGCGTGACGGACCCGGAGGAACGGATCGAAGCGCTCTGCGAGATCTCGCGGACGTTCGATCGGGGAGGCATCGCGATCGCCGCGAAAGACGCGGCCGAGCGCGCGGGACGACTGTGTGCCGAGCTGCCGCTGTCGGACGGACGCAAGCGCTCGATCCTCGCCGTGGGCGCCGTGCTCGGGCAGGTCGAAGGCGTCGCGCGAGGCATCGAATGGGTCGAGCCGCTGCAAGACGCGAGCACGATCGATTCGGACGCGTCGACCGAGGAGATCACGGTCGACGACGTCGCGCGCGCGGCGCCGAGCGCGCCGGCCGCTCCGGCTCGGACCGAGACGAACGGCCACCTGTCGGCGGCATCGAATGGCGTCCACGAATCGAACGGCTCGGAGACTTCCGCCGTCCACCACTCCCATCGACGGCGACGCCGGCATTGATCGGTCCCCGATCGCGCCGCGCCGTTCTTTGCTTCCGCGCCACGTCGGTCGGTATCCTCTGCGCCCCTGATCCCGCACGATGGAGGCTTGGGCCGAGGTGATTCGCACCGCACACTGCAGCCAGCTCCCGCCGCGCGACCAAGGTTTCCGAGTGCTCGTCACGCGCAAGTGGCCGCGCGGGCTCGACCGCAAGGAGATCGACCTCTGGGTGAAGGACCTCGGCGGGACGCCGGACCTCATGAAGGAGTTCCGGCGCGGGAAGATCCCGTTCGCGTCGTTCGAGGCGCGCTATCGCGCGGAGACGTCGGACCCGGGCCGTCGTGAACTCGTGCTCGACCTGCAGCGCCGCGAGCAGAAGCACAAGGCGCTCGTGATCGTGTGCGACGGCGAGAAGGAAGAGGTCGCCGTCCGCACGGTCCTCAAGGGGATCCTCGAGGGGACCGGCTGAGCCGGCCCCCTCGGCAACCGACCGCTTCGCTCAGTACTTGAACGGCAGCCGCACGAAGTTCACCTGCGGCCGCGGCGTCGTGGCCGTCGGCAGCGGCGCGCCGGCCGCGATGTCGAAGCGCACTTCGAAGCGCACGAACCGCTTGCCGTTCATCAGCGTCGCGTCGGCCACGAACGCCGTCGCGGTCGACAGGTCCGGAGTGCCCGGGTTCGCGGCGTCCTCATCGGCGCCCTGGAAGAGGATCTGCACGGTCTGGAAGTAGTTGAGGTACCCGTTCGGGATGAAGTCCGCCCGCAGGATCTGCGGGTCGGGCGCGTCCACCTCGAAGTCGTTCGAGAACGGCGACACCACGAAGCCGGACGGATCGGTCTTGACGAAGCCGGTCGTCGGATCGGTGCCCGTGAAGAACGGACCCTCGCCCGGCACGCCGAACAGCGGCCCGTTCAGCAGACCCGCCGAGGTGTTGATCTGCGGCCGGAACGCGGAGGTCACCGCGCCGAGGTCGTACCACGTGGAGCGAGCGACCGACGTCGCAGTCAACGGCGACGGCGTCTTCGCCATGTCGACGAGCGGGTTGAAGTTCGTCTGCCCGTTCGTCGCGCCCAGGGTGCAGACCGTCGTGAACACGCTCCGCAGGATCTTCGCGTTGATGCGCGCTTCGTCGATCATGTCGGGGGCGCCCACCGGGATCTGGATCTGCACGATGCCGGGACCGCCGACACCTCCATCTCCGACTTGGATCACCTGCTGTTCGCCGCCGGTGATTCCCGTGGATGAGTTCGTGCTCAGCAGGAAGGCGTCCTTGCCGCAACCCGGCGTCACGTCGATCACGACCGGGATCCCGCCGACGCCGGTGTTGTTGTTGGCCGAGCCGAGATCGGAAGCGTTCGCGATGACGTTCGTCGCGGACTGCAGGATCACCGCGCCGCCGGAGCCGCCACCACCGGCCCCGCCGCGCTGCGAGTCGCCGGTCAGCTCGGAGCCGAGACCGTTGCCGCCCTTCGCGATGATCAAGCACTTCGTGCCTTGGAGCGTGAGCGTGCCGAGCGCCTGGATCAGGAGCGCGCCCCCCGCGCCGCCGCCGCCGCCGCCCTTCGCGTCGAGCACCGTGAAGGGGAACTTGAGCTGCGTGAAGAACACGTTCTTGCAGATCTGCGACAGTCCTTCGGTGCGGCTTCCGCCGCCGCCGCCGCCCTGACCGCCGACGAGCGTCTTCAACTCACCGGACCCAAAGATGAAGTTGTTCTCCGGATCGGAATCGACGAACAGCGCCGGTCCCGCGGCACCGAAGAGAGTGACGCGATGGCTGATCGCCCACGCGTTGTTTGGGGCGGTGTCGACCGGCATGGTCGTGGGAGGCTTGTCCCAGATCATTCCCTGGTGATAGGCCTCGGTGAAAGTGGGGTTCGGGTTCGGTCGTGCGACGCAGTTCGCCGTCACGCCGTCGTAGGCCTGCGGCTCGTTCGGGATCGGCTGCGCGGGGTTGAACGTCACCGGCAGGTGGTTGCCGATGCCGACGCCGCCGCGGCGACCGGAGACGAACACGCCCGGATCTTCGGGGGCCTGCGGGAAGAACACGTTGTACGAGCCACCGCCACCGCCCGAACCACGTGAGCCATCTCCTTGGCCACCGAAGTTCCCGCAGTTCGGATCGCCGGCGAACGGGGACCAGGGGAGCGTGCATCCGCTCTGCCCGCCGCCGCCGCCGCCCGGGCCCTTGTTTCCAGGCGCGAAGCCGGACTGGCCGAACTGCGGAGTCTGCATGAACTGCAGCGACTGGCCGCCGCCCGGCGCGACGACCGGGTGACCGGCCCCGCCGCGACCACCGCCCGCGCCGGCGAGTCCGCCGGGAGCGGGAGCGATGGCGGAATCGAACGTGTCGTCCTCGGTGCCGTCCGAACCGTTCAGGTCGATCCGGCCCTCGATCAAGCAGGTTCCGGTGCAGGTGATGACCGCCGGGTTGTCGCCGCGCAGCACGAGCGTCACGTTCGGCGGCAGGTGGAAGTTCCGGAAGTTGAAGACGCCGCCCTTCACCTGCGTGCCGGGCGCCGGGTCGGGCGTCGAGCCGTCGAAGAGCGGGAACACCTGGAAGTTCGTGTCGAGCGTGATCGAGTGGGTGTCATTCGCCGGCTCGAAGTCGCCGAGCGAACCGTCGCCGGCGAAGCCGAACGACGCGGTCAACACGTTCGAGTTCGCCGCATCCCAGCTCGCGAGCTCGGAGCCGGCTGCGGCGAGCGTCGTGTCCTGGTGCTCCGCGGTGTCGAAGTTCTCGAGGATGAAGTCGCTCGCCGGGTCGTTCGCGTTCGGATCGTTCGCGACGCGGTAGCGCACCACTTCCTTCCACTTCGGCGGATTCGGGCTCGGGTCCTTCGCGACGCCCGACAACGACTGCAGCTTGTTCGACGTCTCGATGATGATCGTGTGGCCGAGCGGCAGCACGCCCTGGGGGATGACGAGCACGTCCGCGCGGTTCTGCCGGTTCACGGCGAGCGCGAACTCGGTGGTGATCGAGACGTCTTCGTGGTTCCCGTTCTGGTCGCGGATGCCGCGGATGCGGAGGTTCGCCGTCGAAATGTTCTCCGCCGCCGGGTTCAACGGCTTCGTGAAGCGGAGGCGGAACGGCGCGCGCTTCGAGGCCGGGATCGAGTCGAAGAAGCCGGCCGGATCGTTGAACGTGTTCGGATGAATGCCGGTCGTGTTGTCGGACGGCTTCGACTTCTTCGGGTCGGCCTTCGGAGGATCGTTCGACGCATTGCTGAAGTAGGTCGCGACGTTCGCCGACCCGGCGACGACCGGCACGGTGGTGAACGACTTGGGGAGCACGAGCGACGGCGAGATGCGCGACAGGTTCTCGATCGAGTTCGGCGTCCCGACCGTGACCGTGATGTTGTACTTCGTCGCCGGCAGGAGGCCCGGAAGGCTCGCGTCGGACATGTTCTTCGAGGCGGGGCCGAACGCGTCGGTGATCGGCGCCGTCGGCAGGCGCGGCGTGAAGATCAGCTTGTTGCCGTCGATCGAGAAGGTGCCGTACGCCGGGGAGTTCGGCACCTGGCCGAGCGAGTTGTTCGCGTCGACGAGGATGCGGACTCCGTCGCCGATGCCGCTGTTGATCTGCGGCTTGCCGTCGAACTCGAACACGATCCGCTGCGAGAGGGGCACCGTCGCGGGAGGCGTCGTCGGACCGCCGCTTCCGGAGATGCTCGCGGGGAAGTGGATGCGCTTCAGCGTGATCCCGGCGTGTGCGGAGGTCGCGAGTGCGGTCGAAGAAACGAGCAAAACAAGCGTCGAGAGTCGCCGCATCGAGGGTGCCTCCGCTGAGAAAGCCGCGCGGGTGAGAGCGCGCGTAGATTATCCCGTCGAACGCCGGAGTAACAGGTCTGCACGAGACGGTTTGTGGTGGATCGGCCGGCGCGGCGAGCCACCGATCCGGTCAAGGGGAGCAGACGTCCGGACCCACGCGGCCGCAGCGTCCGCACGAGGGGTCGTCGGCGCCTGCGGGTTCGGAGCGCCCGCCGGAGCCGGAGGCCGCCGCGCGCCCACCGACGTTGACGGTCGAGAACAGACGCTCGAGCCGTCCGGTGCGACGCTTCGGCGCCTTGGCGCATTCGTCGCCGCACTCCGTCAGCGCGGCAGCCCCCATCCGCTGCATCACTTCGATCCGCGCGCCGCAGTCGAGGCATCGATACTCGTAGATCGCCACGATCAGAGACCCAGGACGTGGAAACCGCAGTCGACGAACATCACGGTGCCCGTGACAGCGCGCGAGAGATCGGACACGAAGAACAGCGCGGCGTCGCCGACGTCGTCGATGTCGACGTTGCGCCGCAGCGGCGCCCGGCCCTTGAACATCTCCAGCATGCTCGGCAGGTCGGAGACCCCGGACGCCGCGAGCGTGCGGATCGGCCCGGCGGAAATCGCGTTCACGCGGATGTTCTTCTTGCCGAGGTCGGCGGCGAGGTAGCGGACGGACGATTCGAGCGCCGCCTTCGCGACCCCCATCACGTTGTAGTGCGGCACGACGCGCTGGCCGCCGAGGTACGAGAGCGTGAGGAAGGCCCCGCCGGTCTCGTTGCCCTCCATCAACGGGAACAGGCGCCGCGCGAGCGCGGTGAACGAATACGCGGAGATGTCGAGCGCCGTGCCGAAGCCGTCTCGCGACGTCTCGAAGTAATCGCCTTCGAGCTCCTCCCGCTTCGCGAACGCGACGGCGTGCACCACGAAGTCGAGCGACGTGAACTCGCGGCGGAGATCGCCGGCGAGCCGGTCGAGGTCGGCGTCTGACGCCACGTCGCAGGGCAGCACGATCGACCCGGCGGATGTCGACGCGAGCGCTTCGACCGACTCCTTCAGGCGCTCGCCCTGGTAGGTGAACGCGAGACGCGCGCCTTCACGGGCGCACGCTTTCGCGATGCCCCACGCGATCGACCGCTTGTTCGCGACGCCGAGGATCAGACCTTTGCGGCCTTCGAGCAGCATCGAAGCTCCGTTGCGAGGATCGCGGGAGGATATCGAAGCGGAACCTAGAATGAACCGTTCGATGACCAGCGAACCCGCGCCGACCCACTTCAAGAACGGCTTCGAGCGCTTCGCTCGCGGCGACCTCGACGGCGCGATCACCGAGCTCGATCTCGCGCTGGCCGCCGATCCGAAGCACGTCGATGCGCTCCGCACGTTGGCGATGGCTTGGTTGAAGAAGGGTGACGCCGCGCGCGCCGTCGAGCTCGGCCTGCGGCTCACGCGCGACGCGCCGAACGACGTGCTCGCGTGGTCGAGCCTCTCCTTGTTCCTGATGAAGTGCGGGAAGATCCAGGAAGCCGAGGACGCCGCCGCGAAAGCGAAGCTCCTCACCTGGAAGCAACAGTTGAAGGACCTGAAGCAGGGAGCGCCGGCCGCCGGCGCGGGCGGCCTCACGGTGCTGACCGAGCCGAAGGCGCCGTCGCCGCCGCAGGGCCCGATCCTCCCGACCATCGTCTCGATCGCGCCGCCCACGAAGCGACCCGACGCGAAGCCGCCGGCGCCGTGACCCGCGGCTACCGCCCCGGCCGCGACGCGGGACCGACGGGGATGCGGACCTCGCACCACTCCTGATCGAAGAACCGGGCGTCGCGGAGCACGACGTCCGTCACGAACGCGTTGTGCGGATCGGGCTCGAGCGACGCGATCGGAAAGCGCGCAAAGGCGCGCCAGACGCGACCCGCGTTCGTGTCGATCGCGGCGGCGACGCGCGGGTCGTCGAGCTCCGAGTTCACGAATCTCGGATCGTCGATGCCGTGCACGAGATCGACCTTCGTCCATGCGACGCGCCGTCCGGTCGAGGCGATCAACGTCCACGACAACGGCCGCGTCGAGTCGGGCGTCGTCGCGTGCGAGACGATCGTTTCGCCCGGCGCGAGTTCGAGCGCGAGCCGTGCGAGCCCCTGTCGCTCCGCCTGCGCGCGCGCGACGTACAGCAGACCGAGATACGCGACGGTCAACGCGGCCGAGGCCCACAGCACTCGCACCGGACGCGCGACGCCGACGCGCGACGCCCGCAAGAGCGCGAGCGCGAGCATCGCGAACGGCCAGACGATCCGCGTGAGCCGCGGCACGTGCGAAGGATCCGCCGCGTAGAGCACGACCGACGCCGCGACGGCGATCGCGGCGAACGCGATCGTCCAGGTCCGCTTGCGCGGGCCCGCGAGCAGACATGGCGCCGCGAGCAGGAGCCACAGCCACGGATCCGCGATGAAGAGGAGGTCGCCGTACGTCCAGCGCGCGTCGAACGGGAGCCACGGTCGGATGCCGTACACGTTCGCGGAGTCGAGCAGCGGATGACTCGCGAGGCCGACGAGCACGGCGAAGCAGAGCGGCCCGGGCGCGACCCGCGCTCCGTCCCTGCGCGGCCGCCGCTCGAGCCACGCGAAGATCGCCCACCAGACAAGCCACTGCACGGCGACCCCCAGGACCGAATGCGTGATGCCCCGATGGTCCGACAGGTAGGTCAGGTCGTGGTCGAGCAGTCGGAACCCGTTCGTCACGACGGTCGGCACGATGTCGAGGTCGGGAGCGTTCGCGGTCACCGCCAGCGCGAGCGTCCCGAACCGCGCGCGCGTCCCGAGGCGGGTGCGGGAGAGCGCGAGTCCGATCAGCGTGTGCGTGAGGTTGTCCAAGCGGCGCGTTCTACCGCATCCGGTGCGATCGCCGCTCCGTTACCATCACCCGCCATGTCCCGATCGCTCGTGCGTGCGTCCGTCCTCCTCGCGCTCCTCCTTCCCACGTTCGCACCGTTCGCAGCGGCGGAGCGGCTCCGCGTCGCCGGCCTCGCGGAGGACGCGGACGGTCGCCCCGTCGCGGGCGCGGAGGTCATCGTGCGCGGCGGCGCTCCCGCCTACGCGACGCTCGCGACCGCGAAGAGCGGAGCGGACGGCGCTTTCAGCGCGGACGTCGAGGAATCGGCCGCGCTGCTCTCCGTGGAGGTGCGGAAGGACGGCTTCGCGCCGTCGCTCCTCGTCAACGTGAAGCCGGTGATCGTCGACGTCGACCTCGGGGTCATCCTGCTGCTGCGGCCGGGCAAGCTGTCGGGACACGTCGTCGATGCGGACGGCAAGGCGGTCGCCGGCGCCACCATCTACGTGCAGGCGCCGACGGATCGCGAGACGTCCGCGCGCGCGACCAGCGACGCCGCCGGCGCATTCACGATCGATGGACTGCCGCCGGCGATGATCCGGATCGCCGCACTGGCCGACGGCTTCGCGTGGAGCGGCCGCTCGCTCGATCTCGCCGACCGGCGCGCGTTCGACACGACGCTGCGGCTCGCGAAGGGCCAGGAGCTGTCCGGCAAGACGACTCCCGGCGCGTTCGTCTCGTTCGTGCCGGCATCCGGCGCCGACGCGCCGCCCGCGGTCGTCGCCGATGCGAACGGCGCATTCCGCCTGCGCGGTCTGCCGCCGGACGGGTCCGGCGCGATCTCCGTCGCGGCGTTCGGTTTCGTCGAGCGCGACGTGCCGCTCGCCGCAGCGCGCGACGGCAAACCGATCGTTCTCGACCCCGCGCCCGTGCTGCGCGTGACCGTGAACGCGGCGCCCGGCGAGCCGATGCCGGAGATCCGCTCGATCCGCGCCGACGTGTTCACATCCGCCGCCGCCGGATCCAAGCAAGGGTTCGCGAAGTCCGGGGTCGACATCGCCGCGGGCGACGCGCGCGTCGAAGCCAAGAACGTGTGGCAGGTGTCGGTTCCGAACGGGCCGCAGACACGGCTCGGCGTCGAGCTCGTCGGCGGCGCGACCGCGACGATGACCGACGTGAAGCTCCTGCCGCGCGGAGCCGCCGCACCGATCGACGTCGCGATCGCGCTCCCTCCGCATCGCTCCGCCGCCGGGAGGGTCGTCGATCCGGAAGGACGTCCGTGCGAAGGCGCCGACGTCGTGCTCTCCGCGCCCGACCGCGGCGCGATCCAATCGCTCGTCGCCTACCGCACGCGGAGCGCGGCCGACGGAGCGTTCTCGTTTCCGTCGGTCGACGCCGGCACGTGGCTCCTGCACGCCGAGTCGACCGACCTCGTGAGCGCGGCGGCGAGCGTCGACCTCACGCGCGAAAACGTCGCGGGGGTCGAGCTGAAGCTCGATGCGGCGGCGTCGATCACCGGCACCGTCACATGGGGTGGCGCCCCGCCGACCGTTCCGCTCGTGGTGGCGGCTTTGAACTACCGCCGCGACGGGCTCGAGGGCGAATGGACGACGACCGCGACGCGCCGGACCGGCCCGGACGGCAAGTTCCGGTTCTCCCCGCTCGGCACCAGCCTGACGCTCCTCGCGGTTCGGGCGCGACCGGAAGCGGATCAGGGATCGCTGCGCGACTTCGCCGCCGAGGCGCCGCCCGTCGCGCAGAACGGCTGGCCGTGGATCGTCATCTTCGAGCAGCCGGCCCAGCGCCAGCACATGGACATCGCGCTCGACGGCGATCGCATGCTGTTCCTCGCGGGGCGCGTCGACGTGAACGGGCTCCCGCGCGCCGGCCTGCGCGTCTCCGTTCGGTCGCTGGGCGGCGACGACTCCCGCCCCGCGCGGCCCGCGCAACGCGCCCCCACGTTCGTCGGGCAGCGCGCCGTCGAGACCGATGCGGAAGGCCGCTTCCGCGTGCGCGTGCAGGCGCCCGGAACCTACGAGGTCGAAGTCGTGGGCGGACACCTGGTCGCACGCCGCGAAATCGATGTCGAGCCCGGCGAGGCCGAGACGACGATCGCGCTCTCGTCCGGCCGCGTGGTCGGCCAGATCGACGTCCTGCACGGCACGGTCGACCCCGACTTGCGCGTGGTGCTCGAAGCCCCGAGCACGACGGGCGCCGGAGGCGAAGGAAGCGCCGCGTTCGAGACGTTCGCGCAGGAGAAGGTGCTGGCGGACGGGACCTACTCGTTCGACGAGGTGCCGGCCGGGCGCTGGCGCGTCACGACGCTCGACGTGAACGCGAAGCGGGCGACCATGGCGACCCCGCCGTTCGACCTCGCCGAAGGACAGACGGCCAGCCTGGCGCCGCTCGCCCTCCCGCTCGCCGTCCCGTTCGAAGTGACGATCAAGCTCGGGAACACCGCCTCGACCGGGAAGGACGCGCACCTCCCGTACGCCGCCCTCGTCGTCAGCGGGGCCGACCCCGATCGGCCCATCGCGCGTGACTTCCAGGGGTGGTTCGTCGATGGGAAGGCGCACGTGAACGGACTGCCGCCGGCGAAGGTGCGCGTCCACGTGCGCGCCTACGGTCCGTGGCGGGCCGGTGAAGACCAGATCGTCGACCTTCCCGCCGACGGCTCGAAGGTCGAACTGCAGTTCGTCGTCGAGCCGGTGCACTGATCCGGGTCCGCGCTGCCGCCGTCCGCGACGGCGCCATCGCGCCGGGTCGACGACGCCGAGTCCGAGAATCCGCGCGCGCGTTCCAAGACCTCGCATGTCGTGCTTGAGATCGCCGATCCGCGGTCCGTAGGATCGCGTCGCCACGGACGGATCGAACGCCGATCGCGCCGTCCCCGCACGCCTCAGAGGAAGATCGATGAACCACCGCATCGTGAATCGCGCACTCGTTCCGTTGACTCTCGCGTCGACGCTCGCGGGTTGTTCGCTGTTCGATATCTCGCCGCTCGATCGCACTTCGATGACCGAAGAGCAACGCGACTACACCGACGAATGCACCGGCCCTGCGCTCGAGAAGGTGACGGACCGGTCGCAGTATCCGGACTTCGGCGCCGGCTACGGTCGGAAGGACGATCTCCTGAAGGCGCTCGACGGCACGCTCGATTACTTCGCGAAGCCGTCTTCGCAGCGCCGCGGGATGCCGTACCTCGACGTCGAGCACGCGCGCGCGCAGCACAGCATCGAGTTGTTCCGCGACGTCGTGACGCGCGCGCAGTCCGCCGCGGAGTTGAACCAGGCGATCGTCGACAACTTCGAGGTCTACCGCTCGAAGGGTTGGCGCGGCACCGGCGACGTGCAGTTCACCGGATATTGCTCGCCGATCTTCAAGGCGAGCAAGACGGAGACTCCGGAGTTCAAGTACCCGCTCTACCGTCGACCGAAGGAACTGCTCGCCGATGAATGGGGCACGCCGACCGGCTGGGGCTCGCCCGGTTCGCCGTCGCCGACGCGCGCGGAATTCGACGCCGGTGCGCTGAAGGGTCGCGGCCTCGAGCTCGCGTGGCTGCGCGATCCGCTCGAGGTGTTCATCGTCCATGTGCAAGGCAGCGCGAAGCTCGAGATGCCCGACGGCAAGTACACGCTGATCGGATACGCGGGCAAGACGGAGCGCCCGTACTCCGGCCTCGGGCAGAACCTCGTCGCCGAGGGCGAGATCCAGCGCTCCGAGTTGTCGCTCCGCGCGGTGAAGGAGTGGATGCGCAGCCATCCCGATCGTGCGCAGGAGTACATGCAGAAGAACCAGTCCTACGTGTTCTTCCAGGAGATCAACGCGGGACCGTTCGGCAGCTTGAACATCCCGGTCACGGCGTTCCGCACGCTCGCCACCGACATGTCGCGGTATCCGCCGGGCGGCATCGCGTTCGTCAACTGCGAGATCGGCTCCGGCACCGGCGGGCACGCGCCGTTCAACCAGTTCATGGTGGATCAGGACACCGGCGGCGCGATCCGCGCCTGCGGCCGCGCCGACATCTACACAGGCATCGGCCCCGAGGCGGAAGCGATCGCGGGCGACACGTTCAGCGTCGGCAAGATCTGGTACGTCTACGCCAAGCCGGGAAAGTGACGCGCGCCGTCAGCGCGGCTGCAGCTCGCGCCGCAGCGATCGCAATCGATCCTTCGTGTCCTGGTCGAGCGGCGGGACCGCGGCCGAGCGTCCGCTGACCTCGACGTAGGCTTCGAACAGTTCGAACGGCCCGCGCTCGAGCACTTCGCGCAGCCGGCCGGGCGCGCCGAGCTTGTCGACCGCTTCGACCATGCGCGCCACGACGCGCGTCCCCCATCGATCGTCGCCGTCGACGGAGTCGGCCGACGCGGGCGTGACGCCGTTCCACATCGACCATTCGAGCGCAGCCGCGTCGTCGGGCGGCGTCGCGCGGTCGACCATCCGCGCGAGGTTCGCTTCGAAGCGGGCGAGCTCGCGGCGCACTTCGACGTCGACCTGCGGCGGGCGGCGGCCGCGGTCGTCGATCGCGCGCTCGCGCGGGATCTCGAGCGCCGCGCCGACCGCCTCGTCGAGCACCGCGAACCATGCACGGCCGTGCGGATCGTGCATCGGCCAACGCTGCCAGGTGTCCGCATGCTCGACGTAGCCCGAGAACGCCGCGTGGAAGAGCTCCGGCGCGACGATGCGTTCGAGCTCCTCGCCGAGCGCATCCTGCAGGCGGCTCGCGAGCGCCGCACGCGGCGGCGAACCGGACCGCGCGACGCCGAGCGGACCGAGCACGCGACGATTGAGCGCCGGAGCCTCGACGACCAGGATGCGGCGCTCGCCGTCGGCGACCGTCGCGAGCGGGCGATCATCGGGCAGGCCCGCGACGAACAGGACGGTGAACGGCGGCGTCGCCGCGCCGGCGTCCGGAAGCAGTCGCCGCACGCGCGCGCCGACGACGTCGACGCGCGCGCGGAGCGCGGACTCGGCGCGTGCGATCGCGGCCGCGCTCTCGTCGCGATATCGCCGCGCGTTCCCGAAGCGCAGTCCGCTCGTCGCGTCGCCGTCTTGGTCGCCGGCGCGCGCCGCGCGCAGCGCCGTCTCGATCGCGGCCTCGTCGACGCTCGCCGCGAACGCAAGCCACGGCAACGCCGCCGCCACTCGGGGAGGCAGCGTCGCGTCGGGCGCGGCCGGCTCCGCGGCGATCCACTCGAGCATCGCGCGACCCACGTCGCCGTCGATCGCGACGAGCGCCCCGTTTGGCGTGGGCGTCATCGGCGCCGGCGTCGGGTCGGACGCGGGGCGCGACGCGGCGACGGGATCGACGATGGGCGCGGGCATCGGCTCCGTCGCTGAAAACGGCGCGGGAACTTCGGGCGGCGTCGAATCGCACGCCGCGCCCGAGATCGCGGCGATCCAGATCCACACGAGGGCGTGCGGACGGCGCGCCGTCACCGAGCCGCGTGCCTCACGTTGAGCTCGCGGGTGACGTCGGTGAGGCCGGGCAGATGCAGCAGCACGCGCACGCGCGACGTCTCGTCGGCGAGCTCCGCCCACGTCGCCCGGCCTACGGCTCCGCACGGCACGGTGCGATCGAGGATGCGCTCCTTGTCCGTCACGTCGAGCACGGTGATCGTCGGCCACTCGCCGGTGATGCCGACCACGGCGGCGACCTCGAGGACCGCCGGCTGACCGGGAGCGACGGTGATCGTCGCGTCGTCGATCGCGCCGTCGATCGGTTGCTTCGTCTCGGCGGCGAGCACGCGCAAGCGCATCCACGGCTTGATGCGCGCGAGCGCGAGCGCCTGGTCGAGCGGCGACAACGCGGCGTCGCCGGACTCGCGCGGGCCGCAGGTGATCACGCGGATCGGGACGTCCTCGCCTTTCACGCGGATCACGTATTCGGGATCGAGCGCCAACACATCGCGCCCGGCTGCGGCCGCGGCGTCGAGCGTGAAGTCGTCGTGCGGACGATCCATCAAGCCGCGGATGCGTGCGTCATCGGCGCCCTCGACGCGCACGACCTCGCGCCACACGAGACGGTTGACGACGATGTCGTCGAACGAGACGGCCCCGCCCGCGGCCGAGAGAATGAGCGGCCCCG
>CAZBOK010000062.1:0-16071 GCA_964493525.1 uncultured Phycisphaeraceae bacterium
GTGGCCCCGGTCGCGACGATCGCGGCGCGCTCGACGACGTTCTCGAGCTCGCGCACGTTGCCCGGCCACGAGTACTTCTTCATGCGCTCGATGCTCGCGCGGCTGAACCCTTCGAGCGGTTTGCCGAGCCGCTTCGCGAGGCGGTCGACGAAGAACGAAACGATCAACGGGATGTCCGCCGCACGCTCGCGCAGCGGCGGCACGCGGATCGGGAACACGTTCAATCGATAGAGGAGGTCGGCGCGGAACCGGCCCTCGCGCACCGCCGTCTCGACGTCGCGGTTCGTCGCCGCGATGAGTCGCACGTCGACCTTCACCGTCTTCCCGCTGCCGACCGGCTCGAACTCGCGCTCCTGCAGCACGCGCAGCAGCTTCACCTGCGTGTCGATCGGCAGCTCGCCGACTTCATCGAGGAACAGCGTGCCTCCGTCGGCCAACTCGAAACGCCCGACGCGATTCGCGAGCGCGCCGGTGAACGCTCCCTTCACGTGGCCGAACAGCTCGCTCTCGACGAGCCCGGCGGGGATCGCTCCGCAGTTCACCTTCACCAGCGGGCGCGCGCGACGCGCGCTCCGGCTGTGGATCGCACGCGCGAACAGCTCCTTGCCCGACCCGGTCTCGCCGAGGATCAAGACGGTCGACTCCGTGCCGGCGACCTTTTCGACCTTGCGGAGCGCATCGATGAGCGCGGGACTCGTGCCGACGATCTCGTCGAAGTTGTGCTCGGTGCGGATCTCCTCCTGCAGGTAGGTGTTCTCCGCGTGCAGGCGGTCCTTCAGCGTCTCGAGCTGCGCGACGGCGTCCTTCAACGCGACCTCGGCGCGGCTGCGGCGCTCGACCTCTTCGCGCATCGCCGCGTACAGCCGCGCGTTCTCGAGAGCGATCGCCGCCTGCGAAGACACGATCTGCAGCAGCTCGACGCGCTCCGGGGCGAACGCTCCGGTCACCAGCCGATTGTCGAGGTACAGCAGCCCCGCGCGCTTGCCGCTCGACCCTTGATGCACGACCGGCAGGCAGAGGATCGACTTCGCGGGCGGGCCGGCCCCGGGATCGCCCGTGCCGCCGGCGACGGCGGGATCGATCCAGCGCGACTCGCGGGCCGCGTCGTCGACGATCACCCATTCGCCGGTGCGGTGCGCGAGGAGCGTGATCGCCCGCGAGATGTCCCGGCGCGCGTCGATCGGCGCGCCGGCGGGCGTGACGGCGCAACCGGCCGCGGTTCCCTCCGCGACGATCATCAACCGGCCGCCGTGGTCCTCGATGAACAGCCCGCGCTCGGCGCCGGCGTGCTCGATCGCGATCCGGATCAGCGTGCGCAGCAGCTTGTCGATCTCGATCTCGGCCACGATCGCGTGCGCGATCTTGAGCGCGCTCGCGGCGTCGAACCCGCGCGCGGTGCGCGGTTCGCGCGCGCCGGTCGCCTCGAACACGCCGGGGTGGCGGCGCTCGAGATCCTCGACCTTCGCGACCGCGCGCCACAGTCCGAACGCGCGGTGCGCCTCGCGCAGGTAAGGCGTCGCGACGACCTCGCGTCCGCGCTCGATCCACAGCCGCGCCGCCAGCTCGTTCGCGAGCGCCTCCTGCTGCACGTCGCCGTTGCGCCGCGCCCACTCGATCGCGGCCTCGAAGTGCATCACGCTCTCCGCCGACTGGCCGTCGATGCGCGCGCGCTCCCCCGCGATCATCAGCGCGAAGCCGCGGAAGTTCTCCGGGCAGTTGTCGGCGAGCCGCCGCAGCGATGCCTCGGCGGAAACGACGGCCTCGCGATGTCGCGCGCGCTCCGAATCGGCGGCCGAACCGAACGCCCGCGCGTGCGCGAGCCCGCCCCAAAAGTCGAGCAGGACCGGCCACAGCGTGCCGGCTGGCGTCCACGCGTCGGTCCGGACGCGGCGCTCCGCCTCGAGCGCGCCGGGAGCGTCGTCGAACGTCACGGCGAGCGCGAGCTTCGCCACCCAGAAGAACGTGAGGCAGAAGCGGTTGTCGGCGTAGCGCGCGAGGTAGTCCGCCTCGTCGAAGTCGTCGCCGGTGAGCGAGCACGGCGACTTCGTCTTGCCGGCGAGAGCGCGCGCCCACGCGAGCATCACCCGCAAGCCGTCCGCGAGGCTCTGCATCCGGATGCGCTCGAGCAGCGCGACGCTCGGCGTGAGGTCGCGCACGAACCGGTCGAGGTCGGTCGCGATCAGGAACGCCGCCCAGCTCTCGGTGAGCGCGCCGTAGCCCGCGTAGTTGAAGTCGCCGACCTCGAGCCCGGATCGGCACGCCTCGCGCGCATGGGTGACGCACGTCTCCCACGGCTTCCGCCACAGCGTCACGTGCGCGTTGAACTGCTGGTGGATCTTCGCGCGATGCCGGCGGTCCTTCGCGCGATCGATCACGCGAAGGGCGAGGCTGCCCCACTCGTATGCGGACGCGTAGTCGCCGCCGATCGGCCCCGCGGCGATCGCGTACGTCACGTAGCCGTACGCCGAATCGTCGGTGTTCCCGTGCTCGAGCGACAACCGGATGATCCGCGCGGAGAACAGGAACGCGAGGCTTCCCTGCCCGAGGATGTAGGCCGGCGCCCACATCGACGTGAGCAGGCGCATCACCATCTTCTGGGTCGGATCCGTGAGCTCGGGGAGGTTCTCGAGCGAGGCGATCGTGCGCGTGCCGAGCTTCGCCGTCAGCGCGGCGATCTCCGCGTCGAGCGTCGTGCGCTGCGCCGCTTCGTCCTCCGGGAACTCGACGCCGAGGAGGCGGAGCGCCGCACGGCCGGCGAGCACCGCGTCCGCGTTGCGCGCGCGGCTCTCGCAGCTCACGAGTCGCAGCCGGTACGCCTCCGCCTTCACGAGCGGCGACGTCGCTCGCGCGAGCACCGTGTCGAGGCAGCGCTCCGCGTCGTCGATCGCGCCGCACAGGTGACGGGCTTCGGCAACCTCCATGTGGAGATCCACCGCGAGCTCGTGATGCGTGCGCCACGCGTCGTCCGACAGCCGCGGCAGGAGTGCGAGGCCCTGCTCGAAGTACCGCAGCGCGACGTGGAACGCCGCTGATTGCTTCGCGCGCCGGCCCGCGGCGAGATCGAGACGGATCAGCGCCTCGCGTTCGTTTCGGTCGGTGATCAGCTCGTGGCCGAAATTCAGGTGGTCGGCGATCTCGAACACGCGCGCGTCCGCGACGACGTCGCCGGTCTCTGCGAGCAGCAGCCGGCCGAGCCGCAGGTGCACCCGCGGCCGTTCCTCGGCGGGGATCAACGCGTAGGCGGCCTGCTGCACCCGGTCGTGCAGGAACGCGAACATCGGCGCCATCCGCTCGAGCACGTCCTCCGTGGCGGACGCGAACTGCTCGTATCGGTCGCTGGTCGGGAGGACGAGCCCGGTTTCGATCGCCTCCCAAAGCTCCGCCGCGACCTCCCGCTGCGGGCGCTCGCACGCGACCGCGAGCGTCGCGAGCGAGAAGCTCGCGCCGATGCACGCCGCGAGGGTGAGCGTGCGCTGCGTCGCCGGCGACAGGCCGCGCAGCTTCCTGGTCATCAACTCGACCACGTTCTCGGTGATCTGCGCATGCTCGATGCGCGCCAGGTCGAACGACCAGCGTCGCGCGCCGTGGTCGAACTCGATCAGCCCGTCCTGGTGCAGCGTGCGGAGGAATTGCGTCACGAAGAACGGGTTGCCGCCGGTCTTGTCCTTGACCAGCCGCGCCAGCGGCTCGACGATTTCCGGGTCGAGGTGGAGCAGGTCGCGGATCATCTCCACGAGATGCGGCAGGCGCAGCGGCGGGAGCGCGACTTCGACGACCTCCGCGCTCGAGTCGCGGATCTGCGCGAGCGCTTTCGCGAACGGATGCCCGGGGCCGACTTCGTTGTCGCGGAACGCGGCGATCAGGAGGAAGCTCCCGAGCGTGCGGCCCGAGAGCAGATGCATCAGCGACGACAACGTCGCGGAGTCGGCCCACTGCACGTCGTCGAGGAAGATGACCAGCGGATGCGCGGGCGTCGCGAACACGCCGAGGAATCCCTCGAGCACGAACGTGAAGCGGTTCTGCGCCTCGGTCGCGCCGAGCTGCGGCGCCGCGGGTTGCGGTCCGATCAACAGCTCGAGCTCCGGCACGACCGCGGCGATCACGCTCACGTTGGTGCCGAGCGACTGCACGAGGCGCGCGCGCATCGCGGCGACCGTCTCTTCGCTCTCGGCCAGGAGCTGCCGCACCAGCGCGCGCAGTGCCTGGATCAACGCGCCGTAAGGCGTGCTGCGGTCGAGCTGGTCGAACTTCCCGGAGACGAAGCGGCCGTGGCGCTGCACGATCGGCTTCAGCACCTCGTTCACCAGCGCGGTCTTGCCGATCCCCGAGTACCCCGCGACCGCCATCAGCACGGGCCGGCCGAGCGACGCGCGATCGAACGAGTCGAGCAGCGCGCGGATCTCCGCGTCGCGTCCGTAGAGGCGCTGGGGGATCGTGAATCGATCGGAGACGTCCTGCTCGCCGAGCTCGAACGGGACGATCGCGCGCGTCCTGGTCCACTGCTCGGCGATCTTCTCGAGGTCGGCAGTCAGCCCCCACGCGCTCTGGTATCGCTCCTCCGCCGTCTTCGCGAGCAGCTTGCTCACCACGTCGGAGATCGTCCTCGGGATCGCGGGGTCGACCTCGGACGGCGTGAGCGCGGTGCGCGCGATGTGGCCGTGGATCACCTCGAGCGGGTCGTCCGACACGAACGGCGGGCGTCCGACGAGCATCGTGTAGAAGACCGCGCCGAGCGAGTAGAGGTCGCTGCGGTGGTCGACGACGCGGTTCATCCGTCCGGTCTGCTCGGGCGACACCCACGCGAGCTGGCCCTGCAGCGTGCTCGGCGGGCTCGGCGCCTGCGATTCCTGCGCGAGACGCGACGCGATGGTGAAGTCGAAGATCTGCGCGCGGTTCGACGTCGGATGCACCAGGATGGTCGCGGGGCTCAGGTTCTTGTGGATGATCCGCCGGCGGTGCAGCTCACCGACGGTGCGGGCGAGGTCGATCGCGATCGCCAGGAACGAATCGATCGGCAGCGGCCGCGACGCGATCAGCGCGTCGAGCACGGCGCCGCCCATGTCCTCGACGATCGACGCGCCGGCGGCGACGTCGAACCCGAGCGCGCGCGGGACGCCCGGCAACGCGAGCTCGCGCAGGATCTCGTGCTCGCGTCGCAGCGATTCGAGAGCGAGGCCGTCCCGCGCGCCGGCGGGCGCGGTCTTCACGAGCACCGGCACGCCGTCGGCGTCGCGACGAGCGCGCCGCAGCACGCCCGCTGCGCCCGCCAGCGGTTCGCCGAGCCGATACCCCGAGACGATCACTCGGCCCCCGATCAGGAATACCGCTTCACGAACGCGCGACGCACGCGCACCTGCGAGCCCGCCTTCGCGCTGCCGTGACGCTGCAGCCCGATGAAGCCGGTCGGCGCGCGCTGCGAGAACGGCGGCTTCGCGTCGGTCAGGTCGCCGGTGCGCACGTCGTACAGCGTGCGGCCGTTCAACGCGACCGCGATCCGGTCGCCGCGGCACAGCACCTCGAGGGAGTTCCACTCGCCGGTCGGCGCAAGCTCCTTCTCACCCGCCGGCACCGCGCCGTAGAGGCTCGAGCAGAGCTGCCACGGCTTCAGGTGATCGCCGGTCAACCGCTCCCAGTTCGCATCGTCGAGGATCTGCAGCTCGCAGCCGGAGTACGCGGGGTCGCTGTCGTCGCGGCGCGCGCGCAGGAACACGCCGCTGTTCGCGCCTTCGCCCGCCGCGAACTCGAGCTTCAGCAGGAAGTCGCGGTAGTCCTCCTTCGTGCGCAGCTCGCCGTACGGCTCCGCGCACGGGATCGTCAGCACGCCGCCGTCGAGGCGGTAGCCGTCCGGCTTCTCGTGCGCTTCGAATTGACCGAGCGGTCCGCCGGCGAGCAGGTCGGTCCAACCGTTCTCCGCGGTCGGCGCTTCGGTGATGAGCGGCAGCTCGCGGATCGTGAGGTTCTTGAAGCGCGCCGCGTTCTGCGCCGGATCGGGCCGCGCGCCGTGCACCTGCACGCCGATCAGACCGGTGGGCGCGTAGCCCGCGCTGTCCGGCGGCATCGTGAAGTCGGTCACCTGCGCGCCGTTCAGCCACGTCTCGATCCGCATGTCGAAGCCGGTGACGCGCACGCGCAGGTGGTTCCACTCGTTCGCGCGCCAGCGCTGCAGGACGGCCTCGTTATGCAGCAGGAAGCCGTCGGCGTAGAGCGCGCAGATCTCGCCGCCTTCGCGATCGTCGAGCGTGACCTGCATCCCCTTGCCCGCGGGCGGCGGCGCCATGCGCACGAAGATTCCCGAGTCGAACGGGTGATCGAGCTGCGTGTCGCATTCGAAGTCGAAGCTCGTGTACTTGCGCTCGGTGTAGAGCAGGCCGCCTTCGTTCTTGTCGTTCACGCGGCCCGTGATGCAGCCGTCCTCGACTCCCCACTTCGCGTCGCCGTCGTAGCGCCCGCCGCGCGGCGTCCAGCCGGCGAGCGTCTTCCCGTCGAAGAGGTCCCGACGCTCGGCGTGGACGCCGCTAGACTCGCCGCCCTCGACCTCCCACCAGAAGCACGCCGGAACCGAAACGATGGCGGCGGCCACGACCGTGACACGGAACGCACTCGGAATCTGCATCGCACTCGCCTTTCTCTCCGCGCTCTTCGGCGCGGCCAGCCCGTGCGGCTCGGAAGACGACGCCGCGCCGAAGGCGGCGATGGCGGGCGAGCCGGAGCGGTTCGCCGAGACCATAAAGGGCACGACCGTGTCGATCGAGATGATCGCGGTGCCCGCCGGCATGCTCGAGGTCGACGACCCCGCGGAACCCTCCGGCAAGCGGCAGGTGAAGATCGCGCCGTTCTGGATGAGCGAGACCGAAGTCACCTGGGACGCGTTCGACGCATTCGTGTACTCGCTCGACGCGCCCGACCCGGATCGCCAAAAGGACATCGACGCCGTGACGCGCCCGAGCAAGCCGTACGTGCTCGCCGATCGCGGCTACGGTCACGCCGGCTATCCCGCGATCTCCGTGTCGTACGCGAGCGCGAAGGCGTTCGCGGACTGGCTCTCGGCGCGCAGCGGCAAGCGCTTCCGCGTGCCGACCGAAGAGGAGTGGGAGTACGCGTGCCGCGCCGGCGCGAAGACCGACTGGTCCTGCGGCGCGGACCCGACCTGCCTCGACGCGATCGCGTGGACGAAGGAGAACAGCGGGAAGAAGACGCATCCGTGCGGCAGCAAGGCGAAGAACGCGTTCGGCATCTTCGACCTGCACGGCAACGCGGGCGAGTACGCGCTGAAGGCGAACGGCAAACCGACCGTGTGCGGCGGCAGCTTCAAGGACGCCGCGAAGGACTGCGCCGCGACGTCGCGCAAGACGCCGGTGCCGGCCTGGAACGCGAACGACCCTCAAGTCCCGAAGAGCCCGTGGTGGCTCACCGACGGCGGGTTCGTCGGGTTCCGCATCGTGTGCGAGAAAGAACCGGAGCATCCATGACCCCCACCGTCCCGCCCTTCCACGGCTTCGAGTCGTTCCCGTCGGCACTCGGCGATCTGTCGCGTCGCTCCTTCCTGAAGGGATCGGCGGCGACGCTGCTCGCACCGCTCGTGTTCGCGCGCACCGCATCCGCCACGGTCCGCCACGCCGACGTGCTGAAGGTCGGGCTGATCGGCTGCGGCGGCCGCGGCACCGGCGCCGCGATGCAGGCAGTCTCCGCGGAGAAGGGCTCGGTCGTGCTCACCGCGATGTGCGACGTCTTCGGCGACAAGATCGAATCGGCGCTCGGCAACCTGAAGCAGGCGCTCGGCGACGACTTCGACTCGCGCGTGCGCGTCGACGCCGAGCACAAGTACACCGGCTTCGACGGTGCCGCGAAGTTGATCGCCTCCGACGTCGACGTCGTCCTGCTCGCCACCGCGCCGCACTTCCGTCCCATGCACCTGAAGGCCGCGATCGACGCGGGCAAGCACGTGTTCTGCGAGAAGCCGATGGCGGTCGACGCGCCCGGCGTGCGCTCGGTGATGGAGACGGTCGAGCAGGCGCGCGCGAAGAAGCTGTCGCTCGTGTGCGGGTTCTGCTGGCGGTACAGCGTCCGCCATCGCGAGATGTGGAAGCGCCTGCATGAGGGCGCGCTCGGGAAGATCGTCTCGTTCTATTCGACCTACAACACGTCGCCGCTCGGCGTGCACAAGCGCGATCCGAAGTGGAGCGAGATGGAGTTCCAGCTCCGCAATTGGCAGCACTTCACGTGGCTGTCGGGCGACCACATCATGGAGCAGGCGATCCACTCGCTCGACAAGATGGCGTGGACCTTCAAGGACGAGCCGCCGCAATCGTGCACCGCGATCGGCGGCCGCCAGGCGCGTGAAGGAGAAGAGCGCGGCAACGTGTGGGACCACTTCGGCGTGACGTTCGACTACGCGGGCGGCGCGAAGGGCTTCCACATGTCGCGGCAGATCGACGGCTGCTCGAACGACAACAGCGACTGGGTCTGGGGCGAGCAGGGCAGCGGCTTCTGCAACGGCTGGACGCCCCTCCTCAAGCTCGAGGGGAAGAACCCGTGGGAGTACGAAGGCGACGGCAACGACATGTACCAGCAGGAGCACGACGAGCTGTTCGCGTCGATCCGCTCCGGCACGCCGATCAACGACGGCACCTGGATGGCGCGCTCGACGATGATCGCGCTGATGGCGCGCATGGCGGCGTACTCGGGCCAGACGATCACGTGGGACCAGGCGCTGAACTCGACCGAGCGGCTCGCCCCCGAGAGCTACGCGTTCGGGGCGGCGCCGAAGGTCGTCGTCGCGATCCCCGGCAAGACGAAGTTCGCGTGAGCGGCCCGATGCTCGATCGCCGCGACTTCCTCAAGCTCGCCACGACGGCGGCCGCCACCGCCGCGGCCGGTTGCAGCGTCACGCGCGGGAATTCCCCGGAGCCGGTCGCGTCGGGCAAACGCTCGATCAAGAAGTCGCTGATGATCGGGATGGTCGAGGAGCAGTTGCCGCTCGCCGACAAATTCACGATGCTCCGCGACTGCGGGTTCGACGGCGTCGAGCTCGACTCGCCCTGCGAGCTCACCACCGACGAGGTGCTGCGCGCGAAGGAGAAGAGCGGCCTCGAGGTGCAGGGCATCGTCGACTCCGCGCACTGGCGCGACACGCTCTCGCATCCGGACCCGGCGGTCCGCGCGCGCGGCCGCGCCGCGCTCGAGCACGCGCTCGACGACTGCAAGGCCTGGGGCGCGACGTCGGTGCTCCTCGTGCCGGCGGTCGTGAACAAGGAGGTCACCTACGACCAGGCGTGGGAGCGCTCGACGGCGGAGATCCGCGGCGTCATCCCACGCGCGCGCGAGCTGGGCGTGAGGATCGCCGTCGAGAACGTGTGGAACCAGTTCCTGCTGTCGCCGCTCGAGGCCGCGCGCTTCGTCGACCAGTTCGACGCGCGCGCCGTCGGCTGGCACTTCGACATCGGCAACGTCGTCAACTATGGCTGGCCGGAACAGTGGATCCGCATCCTCGGCAAGCGGATCCTCAAGCTCCACATCAAGGAGTTCAGCCGCAAGAAGCGCGACGCCGAGGGACTCTGGAAGGGGTTCGACGTCGAGCTTGGGGAAGGCGACGTCGACTGGCCGGCGGTGATGACGGCGCTCGACGAGGTCGGCTACTCGGGCTGGGGCTCCGCGGAAGTGCGCGGCGGCGACCGCGAGCGGCTGCGCTTCGTCGCGCAGCGGATGGACCGGCTGTTCGCGAGCTGACGCTGCGCGCGGCGTCGCCCAAGGTCTTTTCCGGTTTTCCCAGGGGGGAGCGCGTCGAAACCTCGTGTTTCGCGCATTCGCCGGCGTGGGGCATGTCGCCTCGAAGCGATCCCGCTTGCCGGCCGACTTCGAACCTTTTGACAGCACGGACGCTGCGTGGCGTCCGAATCTCGTCCCCCCGCGTGCCGCGGCTCGCCGCAGCGCGCATTACCTGGAGAGGATCCCATGCGAGGAATGGTCCGAATCTGTTCGCTGGCGGCTGCGACGCTGATCGCGTCGACGGCGCTCGCGACGCAACCGAAGATGCAGTTGTCCCAGATCGTCGACAAGGCGGACATCGGGTTCGCCGGCAAGGTGAAGTCGCAGCGCGAGGAGGTCGTCACTCTTCCGGAGCACCAGGTCGCGTTCACTCACGTCACGTTCGCGGTGCAGAAGCTGATCTTCCAGCGCGACGCGGTCGTGATCGACGACGAGATCACGCTCACGTTCGCGGGCGGTCACCTCCCCGACGGGAGCGAGTTCCGCGTCTCCGACGTCCCGACCTTCAAGAACGACGAAGAGGTGGTGATCTTCGCGTTCTACGACGGCACGCGTTACGCCGACCCGATCGTCGGCGGTTCGCAGGGCCTGCTGAAGGTGATCCACGACCGCTCGACGCAGGCGGCCTATCCGCTCGCGAACGGCGGCCGCGGAATCGAGCAGGTCGAGAAGGGCAACCTGGTGACGACCGACTTCGTCAACGCGATCGACGGCGGAGCGATCACTTGGGGCAGCGCGAACCCCGCGGAAGCCGGCGCCATCGACGCGAGCGGCATCGCGATGCCGGCGCCGACGGGCTCGTCGCCGCAGCAGACCGCCACCGTGAGCACGCTGACGCAGCCGAACCGTCCGGCGTCGGTGCTCGATCTCGATGCCTTCGCGAAGGCCGTCGTCGACGTGAAGAAGGCGCATCCGCGCGCCGGCCGTTGACCGCGTCCGCGTCATCAACCCAAACACTCATCACGAAAAGAAAGACGAGAACATGAAGCGCACCACCATTTGGCTCTCTCTCTCCGCGGCGGCGCTGCTCGCCGTCCCGGCGGCGCGCGCGGTCGACAGTCTCTCCGCGTGCGGATACCACTCGGTCTTCCTCAACATGGAGGAGGTGCCGAGCAACTTCTGGAACTACCCCTACAACGAAGGCGCGATGTGGGGATGGAACCAGTACGCCGACATCTACCGCGTCCTCGCCAGCAACGGCACCTGGGGCCGCAACGGCGTGAACGAGTTCGGCGGCTTCCCGTCGAACACCGACCTGAACGCGCAGTGGGGTTTCAACTGGGGCACGGCGCTCGCCATGACGTGCTACAGCTGGCCGTGCGTGTGCTGCCAGATCAGCGAGTCGGACGTCCTCTTCAACCCGAGCCAGTCGTGGACCAGCGACCTCATCGCGGCCGAGGACAACAACTCGCTGATCGCGTACCAGCCGGTCGTGATGCACGAGCTCGGCCACTCGTGGGGCGAGGTCACGCAGAACGAGAGCTACAGCTACAACACGACCTCGGTCATGCACGCCTACTACCTCGGCTACGTGCAGTCCGACCTCACCATCCACCGCGGCGACTCGTTCCTGATCCGCGCCCAGTACAACGGCTCCGCGACGCTTCCGGCGATCGCCGACATGGCGGTGCATTCGCACTACGTCGACGGCACCGGCAGCCTGGTGAGCTCGAACGTCGGCGGCACGAACTTCATCCAGGGCTCGCCGATCACGATCCACGGGATCACGGTCGAGAACACCGGCTCGGTGTCGCTGAACAACGTCCACATCCGCATGTACCTGTCGACGAACCGCATCATCTCGACGGGCGACACGCTGATCGGTGACTGGTCGTGGGCGAGCTTCCCGACCAACGCGCAGGGCACCTACGACCTCGCGACGTCAGTCCCCGCGTCGTTGACCCCCGGCACGTACTACGTCGGCGGCATCATCACGCACGACGGCTACGTCGGCGACTCGCCGTTCACGAGCAACGACACGACGCACTTCAAGCAGCCGATCACCGTCGCGTCGAGCCGCGTCGACGACGTTTACGAGAACAACGACACCTCCGGCACCGCGTCCACCGTCTCCGCGCCGTTCGGCCCGACGCTGCTCCAGGCGTGCCCGAACGACGACGACTGGTTCCGCGTGTTCGTCAACGCGCCGCACGGCCTCGCGGCCTCGATCTCGTTCACGCACGCGCTCGGTGACGTCGATATGGCGATGTACGACCCGAACCTGAACCTCATCGACACGTCGACGTCGGTGAGCGACGGCGAGAGCGTGAGCGTCACGAACGCCGCGATCAGCGGGTACTACTACATCCGCGTGTACGGGTACAACGGCGCCTCGAACGCCTACCAGCTCTCGATCTCGAACATCCTGGCGTGCGCCGGCGCTGCCGCGCAGTCGAGCTACGGGTCAGGCAAGGCCGGAACATTCGGCGTGCCGAACCTCACTGGCAGCGACGCGCCGCACATCGGGCAGTCGACGACGGTGTCGATCACGAACGGCTACCCGGGCGCTCCGGGAATCCTCGTGGTCGGGACATCCTCCGCGTCGATCCCGTTCGACAAGGGCACGCTGCTCGTGAACCCGTCCTCCGTGCTGGCTCTCCCGCCGCTGAACGGCTCCGGCGCCTACAGCTTCGTGGTGAACAACTCGAGCAACCCGGCCTTCTGCGGCGCCAACGTGTACTTCCAGGGCATCTTCGTCGACCCGAACGCGACGGGATACAACCACACGTCGCAGACGCGCGGCCTGCATTGGACGCTCGGCAACTGATCCGCTTCACGGCTCGCTGAAGTTCGCGAGCAGCGGCGCCCGCGACGATCGCCTGGACCGGCGACGTCGCGGGCGCCGCGTCGCTTGCAGGCGCCGCGTCAACCGATCACGGATCGACGTGCGCGTGAATCGCGTTGCTGACGGCGATCCCGGCGACGCCCGGCGCCGCGGCGATCAGCGCCTGCAGGTAGACGTCGAACGGAGCGACGACCGCCGGCGGTGTCGCGGGCGCGTCGATCGTTGCCGACCACGCGACGCCGGAGATCGTCTCGTCGAGGGTCGTGATCGGCACGACGTAGGTCGACAGGATCGGACCGATCGACAGCGCGCACCCCACGCGCACCGGCACGGGCTGCGTCCCGATCCCGAGCACGAGGATCCCCGCGCGGTCCGGCGTCGCCTGCGACAGCGAGAGCCGCACGCTCGTGCCAGGCGCGAGCGTCGGGCAGCCCGTCGCGTGGAGCTTCGGCGTGATCCCGGTCGGCGCGGGACAGCCGGCGCCGAAGTCGGTGAACGACGCGCGGCAGTCGAGCTTCACGCGATCGACCGCCGCCTGGATGTCGGCGGACGCGGATGCGTAGCGCGATCCGACGGCGAGCACGTCCTCGCCGCTGACCGGCGCGATCGCCTCGTAGTCGCCGAACTGGCGAACCACGAACTCGCCGTTCGGCAGGAAGCGCGTCAACCAGGTCAGGAAGTGGCAGCAGCCGAAGCGCTGCGCGGTCTGCGTGAAGATCTCACCGCCCGGCCCGGTGCGAACCGCGAGCGGGAAGTTGTCGAAGTTCGAGCTCCACAGCACTGCGTTGCCCGCCGCGGAGATCTTCCGCAGCGTGTGGAAACGCGAGCCTTCGAAGCCGCCGAAGTTCTGATCGGTGCAGGTCGACACGTAGGCCGCGCCGCTCGCGTCGGTCGCGACGCCACGGCCGATGTCGGTCCGACCGTCGCCGAGATAAGAGGAGTGGATGAGCGAGGCGCCGTTCGACGCGAGGCATGCCACGAATGCGTCTCCCGGCACGCCGAACGGGCTGCCGGGTTTCGCCTGCACCGTCGAGACCGCGATCGGGAAATCGGTCGAGTCGGTCGTGCCGCTCACGAGCACCGATCCGTCGCCGCGCAGTGCGATCCCTCCGAACTCCTCGACACCGGAGCCGCCGAGGAACGTCGACCACACCAGCGCGCTTCCGGCCGCCGTGATCCGCGCGACCGCGACGTCCGAAGCGCTCGCTCCGGCGCCCGCGCCGAGCGCCATGTCGAACGCGCCGGCGGTCACCGGGAAGTTCGGAGACGCCGTCATCGCCGCCACGGTGGCGCGGCCGTTCGAGTCGACGGCGATCGAAACCCGCAGCTCACTCGTGACCGGCGTCCCGCCGTCGTCGAACATCCCGCCCAGGTAGGTCGAGTACAAGAGCGCGCTCCCGGCCGCGTTCAGGCGCGCGACGAAGAGGTCTTGCATCCCCGCGTTCGTCCGGCGCAGCGCGCCGGGGGTCGTGGGGAAATCGGTCGAGTCGGTGGTGCCGGCGACGAACGCCTGCGGACCCGAACCGGGATCCCTCACCGCGATGTCGAACGCGATGTCGGTGCCGGCGCCGCCGAGGTAGGTCGCCCACACAAGACTGCCGGAGGGATCGAACTTCGCGACGAACGCTTCGCTGCCGACTCCCGTCTGGTCGGGCGCGCTCGCGCTCGACGGGAAGTCGTTCGACTCCGTCACGCCGCAGGTGTACGCGGCACCGCTCGCGTCCGCGGAGACTCCGAAGCACGAGTCGAACGTGCTTCCGCCGACGGTCGCGCTCCACACGATCGACGGATCGACGACGAGGCGATCTCCCGCTCCGGTGGCATCGGCCGCGAAGCCGAAGCGGTCCTTCCCGCGCAACACGAACCGGGACGCGACGGGCGCGCTCCATCCGCCGGGGTCGACACGGAACGCGCGCGGCGCCGACTGCACGATCGACCCGCTCGCGGTCTCGATCGAGAGATCGCCGGACTCGGTCAGCGCGAGCCGGCGGGCGCCGACGCAGCGCACTTCGATCGACGCGAGCGCGCCGGGATCGGCGAGATGCAGGTCGTACGCGAGTCGCCCGTCGCGCGAGCGGTACTCGACGTCGACGCCCGGCAGCACGCCGTTCACGCGCATCGCGGCGAACGATTCGACGTCCGCGAACCACGCGCTCGGGTCCGTGCCGTGCAGGTAGTGGAAGCGCGCCGCGAGCGGCTCGAGCCCGAAGCACTCCGCGTCTCCGGCGGCGCCGATGAACTCGAAGCGGAGCGCCGTCGCGGCGCCCGGCGCGCGCACCGCGAATCCGTCGCGGGTGATCCACGCCGGCGCGGCGCCGCCGCCGATCGTCGGCGCCATCGCCAGCACGCGCTCGTCGAACTGCCCGACGTTCGGCACGAAGCGGACGCGCTCGCGCTCGCTCGCTGCGGCGACTCCGGCGGTGGACGCGACGACGAGCGCGACGAGGACGGTGGATCGACATCGGCGTGACTCCCGAGAGGATGGGGCCGCGCCTTGGCAATTCCGGTGCCGCTGCGGGCGGTCAGGGCGAAACGGGACGTCCGCTCGCGAGGCTCTCGCGCTCCGCGGCGAGCAGGTCGGCCAATCGCACGGCGTCGTCCGTCGTCACGGCGAGATCGCGGCGTCCGTCGCGGATCGCGCCGAGGAGATGGCGGACTTCACCGTCGTAACCGTTCATGGCGTCGACCGGCACCGGATCGATCCGGCCATCGCGCGCGAGGCGCAGCTCCGGATCGCGCCCGAGCTCGAAGTCCGCGGTCGCGCGTTCGAACACGACGGTGAAGCGCATCCGGAACGGGAAGCCCGGCGAGTGATCCCAACCGCCTTCCGCCGTCACGTGCGCGGGACCGTGCGCGAACCGGTAGAGCGCCGTCACGTGGTCGAGGCTCCCCGTCGCGATCACCTCGGCGGGGTCGCCGAACGCGAAGCGGATGAAGTCGGCGTCGTGGAGGTGGAGATCGACGAGCGCGCCGCCGCTCTTCGCCGAGTCGGCATAGAACGCGTTCCAGGTCGGGCGCGTCCCGAGCCGCTCGAACGTCGCGCTCTTGACCGCGCCGAGCGTTCCGTCCCGCACCCGGTCGCGAAGCCAGCTCCACGCCGGCCAGAACCGCATGCAGTGCGCCGGCATGCACGAGGTGGCGGCGCGCGCGGCCGCCGCGTCGAGCCGCCGCGCGTCGTCCGCCGCGAGCGCGACCGGCTTCTCGACCAGAACGTGCTTGCCCGCGGCGAGCGCGCGCAGCGCGAGGTCGACGTGCGAGTCGGTCGGCGTGCAGATGCTGACCAGCTCGACGGACGGATCACTCAGCAGGAGGTCGGGTTCGGCGACCGCGCGCACGGCGCGCGGATCGAACGCCGCGCCCGCGCCGGTCGCGAGGTTCCCGCCGCCGCCGAGGTCGCCCGCGCGCCGTTTCGCGTCGGCGTCGCACACCGCGACCAGGCGGTTCGCGAACCCGGCGGCGTTCGCGGCCGCGTACGCCGCGAGGTGCGTGCGCCCCATGAAGCCGAGGCCGATGATCCCGAT
>CAZBOK010000063.1:0-16001 GCA_964493525.1 uncultured Phycisphaeraceae bacterium
CTCCTTCACGCGGTCGCGCGGCGGCGCCTGGCTCGACGGCGGCGGCACCAGGCGGTCGAGCGCGAGCCGCACCGTCAGCTCGGGCAGTCCGTTCGCGTTCGCGTTGGTGAGGATCACCATCCCGAGGTTCTGCTCCGGCACGAGCGACACGAGCGCGGAGAAGCCGTCGATGTTGCCGCCGTGATGGACGCGCCGCATTCCGCGGTACTCATCGACGAACCAGCCGAGCGCATAGCCGACCTGGCGCACGCCGTCCGGGTCGACTCCCGGAGCGATCGGCGTGACCGGCGTGTGAAGTTCGTCGAGCGCGGACTTCGTGGTCAGCGGCTTGCCGTCGAGCGTGCCGTCGGAGAGATGCAGCCGCACCCATTGAGCCATGTCGGCGACGCACGAGTTGATCGAGCCCGCGGGGCCGACTTGCGAGATGTCGTGGAACGGGATCTTCTTCGCCGGCTGACCGACCTCGCCGCGCATGTACGGCTCGGCGTGGTCGGCATCGGCGGCCGACTCCTTCACCGAGAAGTTCGTGTGGTGCATCCCGAGCGGCTCGAGCACGCGCGTGCGCACCGCGTCCTCCCACGACGAGTGCGTGATCCGCTCGATCAGCACGCCCGACGTGAGGAGCATGAGGTTGTTGTATTGGAAGTCGGTGCGGAAGTCCTTCGACGGCGGCAGGAAGCGGATCCGTCGCACGAGGTCTTCGCGCGCGCGATCGGGGAACGCATACCAGAGCAGGTCGTGGCGCGGCAGGCCGGAGCGATGCGTGACGAGATCGCGCGGCGTCATGCGATCGTTCGCGACCGGGTCGACGAGCTTCAGGTCCGGCATCCACTCGTGCACCGGCTTGTCCCAGTCGAGCTTCCCTTCCTCGACCAGCGTCGCGAGCGTGAACGTCGTGAACGCTTTCGACGCGGAGCCGATCGCGAACAACGTGTGGTCGTCGACCGGCAGCTTCTTCTCGACGTCGCGCAAACCGAAGCCGCCCGAGAACACGACCTCGCCGTCCTTCACGATCGCGACCGCGACGCCCGGCACCTCGACGCCCGCGCGCGCGCGCTCGATCTCGTCGCCGAATCCTTCGAGCGCTTTCTTCGCGGCCGCCGCGCCGGAGCCTTTCGCCGCGAGGTGGAACGGGAACGTCGCGCCGCCCTGCGTGAAGTCGCCGTCGATCGAACCGTCGGCCGCGTGCTTCCCCTTGAACGTCGGCGCGCCCGGGATGCCCGAGATGCGGAACGTGACCGCGTCGCCGTCGACGGCGATCGCTTCGAGCGCGACGTCCTTTGCGCCCTGCTCGGGGATCGAGATGTCGCCCGACATCGCGCCGCCCGCGCCGGACACGAGATCGACCTCGACCTTCAGCTCGTGCCCCGGGAGTTTGACGGCGCCTTCATAGGAGCCCGCGACGTCGGTGGGCGGGAGCGGGGCGAGGAGGGTGAGTGCAAGCGCGAGGAACGCGAGTGCCATTGAGGATTCCCGAAGCGATCGGAGGAAGCGCGGCGTGAACGTCGTCGCCGCGCCGGAAGTTCCGCCGACACGATAGGCTTCGCCGGCGCGCGCACGATCTGGGGAGGGCGCTCGGCTTCGTCAGGATCCGTCGCGCACGTTCGATTCACACGGAGCCCGAACATGCGTCGTCATGCCCTCGTCGCGCTCGTCCTGCTCGCACCGTTCTTCGCCGATCCAATCGCGTGCTCTCGATCGGTGACGGACCTCGAACACGCGCGCGGACACCTGCACGAAGTCAGCATCGAGCTCGCGGCCGCGGCCGTTCACGAGGATCACGCCAAGGTCGTGGACTACATGCTGCCGTCCATCGTCGCTTCCGCGGGAGGTCGGGATCGCATGCTCGCCATCGCGCGAAAGACGGCGGAGGACCTCAAGAAGGAGGGCTGGACGATCAAGGATCAAAGCGTCCGCGACGACATCCGCGTCGCGGCAGGCCGGGACGGGATCTACGGAGTCGCGCCGTATCACATGACGATGGTGAAGGACGGCGATCCTCCCCTCGAGCTCGATTCGTTCCTCGTCGGTTTCTCGAGCGACGACGGAGAAACGTGGCGGGTCGTGGACGGCGGCGCCTTGCAACAGAACCCGAACGCCCTCTCGAAGCTCTTCCCGAAGTTCCCCGCCGAACTCGAACTCCCGCGGAAATGAACGCGTCGGATTGACGCGCGCGCAAGAACCGTCATCCTCGCTCCATCGGAGTCAACCCATGGTCCGCACGCTCTCGACGATGGCGCCGTTGTTCTCTTCCGCGCCCGACTTCCGCCTGCCGGACACGGACGGCAACCTCGTCTCGCTGCATGACTTCGACGGGAAGCCGGCGCTGCTCGTGATGTTCATCTGCAACCACTGTCCGTTCGTGAAGCACGTGCGCACGAAGCTCGCGGAGCTGACGAAGCAGTGGATGAAGAAGGGCGTCGCGGTGGTCGCGATCAACAGCAACGACGTCGCGACGCATCCGGACGACTCGCCGGCGAAGATGAAGGAGGAGGCGAAGAGCGCGGGCTACGCGTTCCCCTACCTCTTCGACGAGACGCAGGAAGTCGCGAAGGCCTACACCGCCGCGTGCACGCCGGACTTCTTCCTCTACGACCGCAATCGCCGCCTCGTGTACCGCGGACAGATGGACAGCAGCCGCCCGCAGACGGAGATCCCGGTCACCGGCGAGGACCTCACCCGCGCGATCGACCTCACGCTGAAGGGCGCGCCGCTCGATTCGAACCAACGCCCGAGCATGGGCTGCAACATCAAGTGGAAGGCCGGCAACGCGCCGCCTTACTTCGGATGAGCGCCCCTGCGCGCGCGGCTTCGGTCGCGGCCGTCCTCGCGGGGATTGCATCGATCCTCGGCTGCACCTTCACGGTGGAGGGCGACCCGCGACCGCCGCTCGATGAACCGGCCGCGGCCGCGCCGACCCCGGAGACGAAGTCGCTGTTCGGCCAGCCGCTGTTCGCGCCGGACTTCGACGACGCGACGCGCGCGAAGCTCGAGGCGCGACTGGACGCCGCGCGCGACGCGTACGGCGAGGAGGGCGAGAACTCCGATTCCGCGGACGCGATCCTCGACGTCGGGCGTCGCATGGCGGACCTCGGCATGTGGCGCGGCGCGCGGTCGTTCTTCGACGAAGGCGTGACGAAGCATCCGGACGACGCGCGCCTGCGCGACGCCCGCGGCCTCGCGCTCCTCGCGCTGCGCGAGTTCGAACCGGCGGAGGCCGACTTCGCGTACGCGATCGGCATCCTCGACCAGAACGCGCCGCCCGCCGACGAGGACGGCACGATCGCGTGGCGGATCCCGCTGCATCTCGGCATCGCGCGGTTCGTTCGCGGCGATTTCCGCGGTGCGCGCGATGCGTTCGCGCAGGCGCGCGACGCGGCCGTGACGCTCGATGAGCGGTGCGCGGCGGCGGCGTGGAGCACGTTCGCGGCATCGCGGCTCGGAGCCGCCGACGCGGCGGCGTTCTTCCGCTCGCTCGACGTCCCGGCGAAGGACGGCGCGTCCGCGTGGCGCGACGTCGCGCGCGTGTATCGCGGCGAGCACGACGCTTCCTTCTTGGTGCCGGACCCGCCGCAGCGCGCCGTGGGCGCGCGGGACGTCGACGTGCCGATGCCCGCGGACGAAGTCGTTCGTCGCTACGCCGCCGCGAACTCGTTCCTGATGGCGCGCCATCGCGACGAAGCGATCGCGCAGCTCGAAGCGATCGTGAAGTCGGACCGCTGGGCCGATCCGTGCGCGGTCGCCGCGGAGGCGGATCTGCGCGACCTCGCGCGTCTGCCGCGGTGAGAGAGTCGGCCGCGGGCGTAGACTCCCGCGCGTGACGTTCCGCGCCGCAGTCCGTTCGCCGCTCGTGATCGCGCTGTCGCTCACCGCACTCGCGGTGCTCACGCGACTGCCGGCGCTCCTCTCGCCGGAGCTGATGCCCGACCCCGACGAGGCGCTGATCGGGATGATGGCGATCGATCGGATGCACGGCGGCGCGCCGAGCCTGTTCCTGTGGGGGCAGAACTACGGGTTCTCGTTGATCGAGGTCGAGATCGCGGCGCGCGCGTTCTCGTTGCTCTCGATCTCGACCGCGGTGTTGAAGGGCTCGATGCTCGTGCCGTTCGTCGCGGGCGTCATCTGGCTCGCCGTCTGGATGCGGCGCATGCACGGCGCGCGCGCGGCGTGGATCGCGGGCGCGCTCGTCGTCCTCTGCCCCGCGTGGTTCTCGTGGTCGTTGAAGGCGCGCGGCGGATACCTCACCGCGTTCGCATTCGCGCAGCTCGCGCTCGTGATCGCGACGTGGCGGACGGACCGGCGCGCGGCGCGCGCGGTACGACTCGCGCTGATCGCCGCGTGCGCCGGCCTGGTGTCGCTCGCGCAGGTCTTGTGGCTCCTGCCGATGCTCGCGTTCCTCTGGCTCGACCGGCGCGACGATCGCGAGCGGCTGCTGCCGTGGCGCGCGGTCGCCGGATCGATCGGCGCGGTGTTGGCTCCGCTCGCGACCCACACGCTCGGCGGAACGCTGGTGGCCTGGCACTCGCCGGACTTCTCGGCCGACGTGCGACCGGTCGAGACGACGCTGCATCTGCCGCACACGCTGTTCACGTTCTTCACCGGGCGCTTCCTGTTCGGGCACGCGACGGAGGCGTCGATCATCGCGTGCGTGACGTCGGTCGCGTGGCTCGCGCTGCTCGCGGTCGCCGCCGCGTTCTCGCTTGCGACCCGACGCGGCACGACCGTGCGCTCCGCGTCGTTCGCGCTGATCGCGACGTGCTTCGCCAGCTCGTTCATGTCGCTGGTCCATCTCGGTCCGCGCTACCTGCTGCCGGTCGCGGAGTGCGTCGCGCTGCTCGCCGCGCGCGCGTTCGACCCGGCGGTCGCGGCGGCGGCGCCCGCGGCGCTCGGGCGCGCGGTGCGCTTCGTCGCTTCGATCGTGATCGCTCTCGGGTTCGCGTATGCGATCGACGACTATCGCGCGTCACAGCGCTCGTCGATCTTCGAGTTGTCCGCGGCCGAGCGCCGCTCGCTCGATCACGTGATCCGCGACCTCGAGCACGCCGGGGTCGAGAACGTCTACGTGCTCCACGGGATGCTCGAGTGGACGCTGATGTTCGAATCGAAGGGTCGCATCGCGGCGCGGTACGTGACGCTGCGGGATCGCCGCCCGGAGATCGCGCTCGCCGTCGACGCCGCGCGCGCGAGCGGGAAGCGCGTGGCCCTCGTCGGACGCGACTCGGACATCCTGCAGATTCGCGACCTGCTGCGGCTGTTCCTCGAGCAACGCGGGTTCGATCCGAACCGGCTGATCACGCACGACGATCGCTGGTACTACTTCCTCGATCCGCCGGCACCGTTGCTCGCCGAAGCGACGTTCCGAATGTCGCAATGACGCCGCCGCGCGCTCCGCGATCGCTCACGCTCTGGCTTCCCGCGTTGGTCGCCGTCGCGTTCCTGCTCGCCGCGATCCCGTTCCTCGACGAGTTCGGGCCGACCTGGGACACCGCGATCGGCGAGTTCGCGCACGGCGAGCAGTACCTCGCGTTCGCGACGTCGGGCGACGCGCGGTACCTCGACTTCACCGACGCCGGCCCGCGGCCGGAGCATCGTGCGCCGCATCCGGCGTTCGACCGCGGGCTCAACTCGTGGAAGGACGCGTTCCCGCTCGGCGGCATCGTGTCGGCGATCTCGTGCCGCGTGTTGTGGACGAAGCTCGGCTGGCTCGACGCGATGCCGGCGCACGACCTGCCGATCCTCCTGTTCTGCGCGGCGCTCCTGTTCGCGATGACGCGGTTCGCGTTGCCGCGCTTCGGCGCGCTCGCGACGTTCTCCGCGCTCGGCCTGCTGCTGTCGTCGCCGCGCTTCCTCGCGGATCAGTTCGACAACCTGAAGGACGCGCCGGAGACGTGTCTGTACTTCCTGGTGTTGCTCGCCGCGTACCGCGCGTTCGCGACCGGGTCGTCGCGTGCGATGGTCGCGGCCGGCGCGCTCACCGGGCTCGCGCTCGCGCAGAAGGTGAACGGGCTCCTGCTGCCGCCGCACGTCGCGCTGTTGTGGATCGCGCTCGCCGTGACACGTCGATCGCGCGGCGAGCGCGAGCCGACGATCCCGTGGCGGGGCGTCGTAGTCGCGATCCACGTGCTCGTCGCGTGCTTCCTCGCCGTGTCGCCGATGACGTGGAGCGATCCGGTCGGCCGCATCCTCGAGCACTTCCGCTACTACACGAGCCTCGGCTTCCGACATTGGATCCCGCGCTTCCCCGGCTGGCTCGCGTTCGTGTCGACGACGCCGCTGCCGCTGCTCGCGCTCGCGCCGATCGGTTTGTTCGCGCGCCGCGCGCGCGCCGACGAGCGCGTGTTCCTCGCGTGCGGTGCGTTCGTGCCGCTGTTCCGCGTGTCGCTGCCGCAGGCCGACAACTTCGACGGCGTGCGTCACTTCCTCGAGTTCTATCCGTTCGTCGCGCTGCTCGGCGGACTCGGCGTCGCGGGCGTCGCCGACGCGGTCGCGCGCTGGCTGCCCGATCGCCGCGTCGTCTCCCGATGCGTCGCGGCCGCGATCGTCGCGCTCGCGGTCGCGCCCGGCGCGGTGGCCGTCGTGCGGACCTGGCCGTACGGGACCGTGTACTTCAACGCGCTGCTCGGCGGGCTCGGCGGCGCGCAGGAGCGCGGCATCCTCGACGCGACCGATTACTGGGGCGACTCCTATTGGGAGGCGCTCGACCGCGTGCGGCGCGAGGCGCCGAAAAACTGTTCGCTGCTGGTGCCGATCGCGCCACACGTCGCGCGCGCGGCCGCTCCCGTGCGACTCGGTGAGCGACTCGGCGCCGACGTCTGGTTCGATCCCGCGCACGCGATCCCCGTCGATCGGAACGGACCGATCGTCGCGTTCTGGATCACGCGAACGCTGGCCGAGAACGACATCGTCTCGTGGATCGAGTCGCACGCGACGCCGTGGTTCGAGATCCGGCGCGACGGCGGCGTGCTGTTGAAGGCGTTCCGCGTCGACGACCCGGCGCGCATCGCGGAGCTGAAGGCGCTCGACGCCGGACGCTTCCAACTCGGTGTCGCAGTCGACCGCGTCTACCGCCAGTTGGCGCGACTCCCGCGCGAGCAGGTCGATCAATGGATCGCGCACATCGCGAAGAACACGCCCGAGGATCTCGCCACGGTCGAGGCGGAGATGCGGGCCGCGCTCCCGGATTGGCTGCGGCCGGATCTCGACGTGCTGTTCCCGGCGCTGCCGGAAATCCTGGGGAGGCTGAGCGAGAAGCCGAAGGGGCGGTGAATCGGGGGACATAGTGCCCCTGGTAGTTTGCGGGAGGGGGAGCGGGGGGGGGCGCGAGCGTTCGATGGGCGCGGAGGCGGGAGCGGAATCACGCAGTAGCGTGATGAACCGAGACACCGTGAGAGATCCGGTCAGGAAGGTCGGTTCCCTTGAAGAGTCTCCCGGGTCCTGCGCGATCTGACTTCCCGTCGGAAACCAACTCGAAGTGAGCCTGCGACCAATTCGACGACGAACGCCCGAGGAAATGCGGCGCGAGTATCCGATCGAAGGTCGCTTGGAGGATTGGTTCTTTCGAGCGGTCGAGGCGTCGAATGGCGTGTGGCGCATCGAAGGCGCCGACGTGTGGGGACGACGGGTCGGAAGGATCGGGACGGATCGCGACGCCGAGTTGACGGCTTGCGTTGCGGATGCCGCGACCATCGTCGAACGCGTCGCGGAGTTCGACGCCACGACCCGGTTGCGTCCCGACGAGCGCACCCTCGACGGATTCACCGCGGCCGGCGAATGGGACCTGCCCACGCAATCACGAATCGAGATCCTCGTCGCGCGATACCTCGAGCAGGTCGGCAGCGGTCAGGGCGGAGCTTCGCAGCTTTTTCGCGACCCCGCGGATGGACGGATGTGGTGTCTCACCTACCCGCATGGCGAGATGCGCGCTGGCGGACCGGCTCGGCTCGAATTGATTACGGTGAGTGGTGCGCGACTCGGACATGCCCTCGACGGATCATCGACGAGCCAGCGCCCAGACCTCGAACTCTTGCGGCAACAATGGAGGTCGGCCGCGCGTGAGTTGCGGGTCAAGTTCATCGCGCCATTCGTTCTCCCACTGCCGAACGGAAAGCAACACGAGTTCGCAGGGCTCTTACCGCACTTCGGGGGCGAGCGTGGGATGCTCATCGACATCGACCACGACCGTGACGCGACCGAAGAGGCCGCGCGAATCGGATTCGGATTCACATCGATGCTCCCGGAACGCCGCGCGTTGCCGCTCGACGCCACGAGCTACATCGATTGCCTGATCGAGTGGACTTGGACCGCGAAGGGCCGGACGCCGCCCGAGTGGTATCCGAGAGGCGGCTGAGTGTGGCGAACGTCGCGATCTAGGTCATCCGCGGGGTCGAGGGTCGCGCTACGCATCTCGTGACGGCGACGAAGCCCCGCTGACGCTACCCTCGCAGCGCATGCGCGTGCGCCACTCGATCGCTCCCGAGAACTGGCCGACCGCCGACGAGGCGGCGCGCGGGCGCTGGTTCTCGCCGATCCGACTCGGCAAGAACTGCGTCGCGCGCGCCCGCACGTGGGTGCCGGCGATGGTGCCGTGGCGCGCGACCGATGACGGGTTCGTCACGGACGACGTGCTCGATTGGTACGGGCGGTTCGCGGACGGACGGCCGGGCGTCATCGTCGTCGAGGCGACCGGCATCCGCGACGTGCCGAGCGGACCGCTCCTGCGCATCGGGCACGATCGATTCGTGCCGGGATTGCGCCGCCTCGTCGACGTCGTGCGCGAGCGGTCGCGCGGCGAGACGCGCCTGTTCATCCAGGTGATCGACTTCCTCGCGATCCGCCGGCGGCCCGAGCCGGCGAAGTTCTTCGCGCGCTTCCTCGCGATCGACGCCGCGCTGCGCACGCGATTCGCCGACGCGGTCGGCGATGCTCGCTGGCGCGACGCTCCGGACGCCGAGCTGCGGGCGGCGCTCGCCGCGGCGCCGCGCGCCGTGATCGAAGCGACGCTCGACACGCGCCAGCTCGAATCGCTCGACTTCGGCCACCGCGAGCGCGTCACCGACGTGCACCTCCCCCACGTCGCCGAGCTGCCGCGCGTCCTGCCGGGCCTCTTCGCCGACGCCGCGGCCCGCGCGCGTGACGCCGGCTTCGACGGCGTCGAGCTGCACTTCGCGCACGCGTACACGATGGCGTCGTTCCTCTCGCGGCGGAACGATCGTGCGGACGGCTACGGCGGCTCGCTCGAGAACCGCGCGCGCCTGCCGATCGAAGTGATCGCGGCGTCGCGCGCGCGCGTCGGCGAGGACTTCGCGCTCGGCGTGCGCTTCCTCGGCGACGAAGCGATCGACGGCGGCTCGCCGATCGACGACGCCGTGTTCTTCGGCGTCGCGTTCGCGCGCGCGGGCGTCGACTGGCTGTCGATCTCGAAGGGCGGCAAGTTCGAGGATGCGAAGCAGCCGCGCGTCGGCGAGGCCGCGTACCCCTACACCGGGCACAGCGGTCACGAGTGCATGCCGACGGTGACGATCGACGAGCGCGGGCCGTTCGCGCGCAACGTCCCGCTGGCCGCCGCGATCCGCGCCGCGGTGCGCGCCGACGGACGCGACACGCCGGTCGTCACGTCGGGCGGCATCAACTCATTCCGGCAGGCGGAGCGCATCCTCGCGAGCGGCGAAGCGGACGTCGTCGCCGCCGCGCGCCAGTCGCTCGCCGACCCCGACTGGTTCGAGAAGATCCGCGTCGGTCGCGGCGCGGAGGTGCGGCGCTGCAAGTTCACGAACTACTGCGAAGGGCTCGACCAGCAGCACAAGCAGGTGACGTGTCAGCTCTGGGATCGCGAGCCCGCGCCCGACGATCCGACCGCCAAACGATCCAGCGACGGCCGTCGCCGCCTCGTCGCGCCGCCGTGGCGGCGTTGATGGTCACGACCCGTCGAACGGGAGCGACAGCACGGCGCCCTTGCCGATCGAGACCGAATCGACGTGGCCGGTGATGCCGGGCGACTCGAGCGTGACGTGCACGTGCGTGCGCGAGTCGTGGTGCACGATCACGCCCTGCTCGTTCGCCGCGTAGAAGCCGACGAGCCGGCCGCTCGCCGCGTCGCGCCGATCGCGCACGCCGCTGTAGGCGTGGAACTCGGGCGGCGAGCCGGACGGCGCGAGGCGCGTGCCGTCGACGACGTGGAAGTCGAGGTGCACGAGCGGACCGTCGACGAGGAACGGGAACGGTTTCGTCACGTCGATGCCCTCGCGCGCCGCGGCCTCGGCGACGAACGCGTCGAGCCGATCCGCCGGCACGTCCTCGGACACGCCGATCGTCTTCCAGCGCTTCACGCTCGCGGCGACGAGGATCGCGGCGCTCTCCGCGCTGCTCGTGGTGCACGTCGTCGTCACGCGACGATCGCCGCCGTTCTCGATCGGCTTCGAGATCCACACCTGGTCGTCGACGATCGTGATCTCGCCGCGCATCCCGTCGAGCGCGCCGACCGCGAAGCAGCGCGGGCCGGGGACGACCTTCGCGAGCGCGACCTTCGCGCCGACGTCGCCTTCGCGGTGCACCGCCTGCAGCGTGCCCCAATGACGGACGTCGATCGTGCGAACGGCGGGGACCGACGCACAACCGCAGAGGAGGCACGACGCGATCGCGAGGAGTGGGCGCATCGGCGGGATTCTATGCATCGCGCGCCGCGGGCAAGCGCGCGCTCGATCTGATACAACGCTCGCGCCGCTCGCATCCGCGCCGACCGCCGCCGACTGCGAGGATCCATGCCCGCGTTCGCATCCACCGCTCTCGTCCTGATCGCTCTCGCGCAGAACCCGCCGCCCCCCGTAACGGGCGGTGGCGCGAGCTTCCAGCTCGCCGATCTCGAGAAGAAGCTCACCGCCGCCGGCACCGGCTGGCTGCCGTTCCTGAGCGCGCCGTCGCTCGATTCTGGCCTCTACCGGCTGCCGAAAGGCGCGACCGACTCGCAGTCGCCGCACGATCGCGACGAGGTGTACGGCGTGCTCGCCGGGCGCGCGACGCTCGAGATCGCGGGCGTGCGGCACGTCGCGCAGCCCGGGTCGGTGTTGTTCGTCGCTGCGTTCGTCCCGCACCGCTTCGTCGACATCCAGGAAGACCTCACCGTCGTCGTGTTCTTCTCGTCGGCGATCCCGACCACCGGCGGCATGGCGGCCGCGGGAAAGCCGCCGACGCGGCAGACTCCGTATCCCGAGACGAGCCCGCGCGGGTCGACGCGCATCTTCTACTGGTACGGCCCGAAGTCCGCGGGCCAGGTCGAGATCGACTACGGGCTGCCGGCGTGGCAAGCGTCGTACGCGGGCATGCTCGATCAGAAGGCGACGCAACGCTGGCGCTTCGGCCAGAACTTCTGGACGCGGCTCGACACGAACATGGAGCTGTCGTTCGGCGACGTGAAGCTGCCGGCCGGTGAGTGGTACCTCGTGCTCGAAGTCGGCGGCGGCAGCGCTCCGCGGTTGATCGCGCTCGACCCGGCCGCGATCCGCTCGCAGCGCCTCGACGCCTACCAGGCGCCCGCGACGACCGGCGGCATCGCGCTGCCGCTCGTGCGCGCGGATGACGCGGTCGTGTCGCAGCGCCTGCGCATCACGTTGACGCTCGCTCCCGAGGAGCAGGACCAGGCGCAGCTCGAGGTCCGCTTCGGTCCGCATCGCTTGACGACGCAGTTCGAGATGGACCCGCAGTGATGCGGGGCCGCGCGCCGCGGCGTCATCCCTTCGTCGCGAGCTCCGCGAGCGTCTTCTTCGGGCTGTCGATGAACACCGCGCCCGACGGCTCGACGCGCTTCACACCGTTCGCGTCTTCCTTGCGCGAGTAGGTGTCGGCGCCGCCGCCGAGATCGATCAGCACGCCGAGCGACGGCTTGTTGTGGTAGTCGGTCGCGCCGACGCCGCCCTGGCAGTCGGCGCCGCCGCCCGTGTAGGTGTCCTTGCCGCCGCCGTCGATCAGCACGCCGATCCCCGTCTCGGCGGCGCTGCCGATCGCGAGCCCGCCCTGCTGGTCGTACACGTCGTCGCCGCCGTCGTCGCGCAGGAAGCCGACGCTCTCGTCCCACGCCGCGCCGAGGTTCGCGGCGACGCGCGTGTGGTACTGGTCGTTGCCGCCGGCATCCCATCGCACGCCGACCGCCTGGTGCACGCCGAACCCCTGCGAGTAGCGCGTGCCGAAGTTCTGGTCGTCGCCGGGGCCGCTGTACATCAGCGCGAAGCCGAAGAAGTAGGCGCCGCCCATGCTGAAGTTGCCGGACTGGAAGCGGTTCTTGCCCGCGAGGTCGATGAACGCCGCGATGCCGCCTGGAGTGTCGGGCCACGGCGCGCCGGCGTCCGCGCGGATGCCGGTCGTGTAACCCTGCGAAGCGCCGTGATACACGTTCGGTCCGGAGTCGCCGTACACGTCGGGCCAATGCAGATCGGCGGTGTCCTGATCGTCGCCCGCAACGTCGACGAGCGCGCCGAAGCCCGTCGTCAGCGTGCTGCCCTGACCGAATGCCCACATCGTGCGCTTGTCGTCGCCCTCCGCATCGACGAGCAGCCCGATCCCTCCGAAGCCGAAGCCTTGCCCGTAGTCCTCCATCTCGAACTTGTCGTTGCCCGCGAGGTCGACGAGCAGCGCCGCGCCGCCCGCGGCTGCGCCTTGGGCGAAGCGGTGCGAGACGTACTCGTCGTTGCCGCCGCGATCGACGAGCACCGCGACGCCGCCCGCTGCCGACGCGCACGACTCGTAGCGGTCGTTCCCCTTCAGATCGACGACGACGCTCACGAGCGGCGACTTGCCGTCGCCCGTCGCGTCGACGACGGCCGCGCGCGTCCACGCGTCGTCGCCGCCGAGGTCGAGCACGAGCGCCGCGGCGCCGCCGGTGTAGGTGGTCTTTGCGGGGCCGCCGAGCACGACGCGATTCTCCGGCTTGTCGCCGACGATCGTGATGACGTCGCCGGTCACGCCATCGAGCGCGACGCCCGACTTCTTCGCCTTCGCCGTGTTCGCGAGGTTCGCGAGCCGCGGCCCGAACGTGTTGACGAACTCCGGTTCGGCGAAGCGACACAGCACGCGGAGCGTCGCGACCAGCGGCCTCATGTCGACGCGGCGCACCAGCGCGAGCCCCGCGCTCAGGTCCTTCGCCTGCTGATCGGAGACCTCCGGCTTCGGCGAGTTGCAGCGGAACCAGCAGTCGAGCGCGGCGGCGACGAGCGGCGTCGCGCGCGCGCGATCGTCCTCGTCCCAATCGCCGTAGGCGAGCGCGACCAGTCGGTTCGCGTCCTCCATCAGCTTCGACGTCGCGGCCAGCAGGTCGGCGTCGACGACGAGCGGATCGGCGACCTTCGACCAGTCGCGCTCGAGGACGTCGGACAGCTCGGCGACCTGCTTCGCGACGTCTTCGTCCTCGTCCTTCTCGGAGACGTCGAGCCACTTCGCCGCGGCGTCGATCGCGGGCGTGAGCGCGACCTGCTTCGGCTTCGCGCCGATCGTCGCGAGATCGTCCTTCAACTCCTGCGCGAGGTCGAGGCCGCTCCAGGGTTCTGCGAGCGCGCGCTTCACGCGCGACGCGATCTTCGCGTTCATCCGATGCTCGCCCGGCACGTTCGCGATGTGCGAGACGACGACGTCCAGCGTCTTCGCGGTGTCCTCCGACGAGCAGAGCGCCGCGACGACGCGGCCGATCAGCGGCGTCTGCGGTTCGTTCTCGCGAGCCTGCGCGACGCAGACCGCCGCAACGAGAAGGAGCGCGCCGAGTCTGCGTCCGAGCCGCATCGAGTCCTCCGTGGAGGTCACGCAGGGTAGCGATCCCGGTCGCTACGCTTCCGCCCATGCGCAACGCCACGCCGCTGTTCCTCGCGTCGATCCTCGCGTTTCCCGCCTGCCTCGAGCTTCCGCCGAAGATCGAGGCACCCGAGCGCACCACGCTCGAGTCATCGGTCGCCGCCGCGCTCGACGACTTCCACGATGCCGCGTCGAAGGCCGACTTCGCGCGCTACTTCGCGCACTTCGACGACGACGCGGTGTTCCTCGGCACCGACGCCACCGAGCGCTGGACGCGCGCGCAGTTCGCCGACTACGTGCGCCCGCACTTCTCGGAAGGGAAGGGCTGGACGTACCACCCGACCGAGCGCCACGTGACGATCGCGAGCGACGGCCGCTACGCGTGGTTCGACGAGCGCCTCGCGAACGAGAAGTACGGCGACACGCGCGGCTCCGGCGTCCTGGTGCGGCGCGGCAAGGAGTGGAAGATCGCGCAATACAATCTGACGATCCCGATGCCGAACGACCTGGCGCCCCGCTTCGTTCAGGAGATCCGCGCGGCGCAGAAGTGACCGCGACACGACGGCCGGTTCGAAAGGGGGCGAAGATGCGACGATGCCTGTCGACGTTCGCGGCGTTGATTTCGATCGCGGCGTCGAGTCCGACCGCGACCGCGCAACGCCTCCCGTCGCGCGGCACCGACTTCGAGCAACTCCTCGCGATGACCCGCGCCGCCGCGGACGCGAAGCAGACCGAGCGCGCCGCGCGCCTCGCCTTCCTCGCGCGCTCGCGCATCCTCGTGCGGCCGAACTCGAAGGGGCAGGAAGGAATGCTGCGGATCTTCGATGACGTCGAGACGGACGCTGTCGCACGCGCGAAGCGCTACGTGGAAGTGCTCGGCCCGGTCAAGAAGGTGCTCGCGATCGAGAAGCTCGATGCCGCGCTCGCGAAGATCGCGGATCCGCTGAAAGCGCAGGTCGAGGGTTTGATCACGGACAAGTACAAGACGTGCGCCGCCTTCGTGATCGAGCCGCTGTGGGCGTTCGACGTCGAATGGACGCTCGACGCGGTGGAGCGCATCCACGCCATTCCGGATGCGGGAGTGCCGGAGGAAGACAAGTCGAACAACACCGGGCTCCGCATGAGCGATTGGAGCGCGCGCGATTCCGACGGCGCGATCTCGATGACGCTGGGCGATCCGTCGCCGCGCGCAAAGACCATCGCGGGTCTGAGGCGCGATTCTGGCCACGCGCTCGTCGACGTCGCGAAGTCCCTGGTCGATGCGGACCTCGACTGGTTCGCGTGGGACCTCGAGTTCATCGGCCCGCAGATCTTCGCGCTATCTCCGCGCGCATTCTGGCCGGCGACGGATCTCGCGATGCCGCAGCTCACGAAACCGCGCCTCGCACTCTCGAAGTCGGTCATCGCGCAGTACTTCAAGAGCCCGAAGAAAGGGCTCGTCAACAAGGCGTGGAAGGTCGGGGCCGAGGACATCACCTTCCCGCCGAACAAGGTGAAGAAGCCGGGCCTGCTCGTGACGGGCGCGCCGCTCAAGACCGACTTCCGCTTCGCCGGCACGTTCGGCACCGACCTCGCGCTCGCGCCGGTCGGGATCGTGTTCGCCTACAAGTCCGACGACGACTACTGCGTCGCGATGATCTCGTCCGCCGACGGCGGCCACGCGCACGTCGAGGTCGACCACGTCGTGAAGGGGAAGCCGACCGAGCTCGGGAAATGGCAAGCCGAGGAGAAGCTGCAGACGGACGACCCGCTCGTGACCTGGCCGATCGCGTTCGAGCGCCACGGCAGCGTCGTGTGGTTGCTCTTCGTCGACTTCGGTTGGCAGGTCTTCGACACCAAGCTCGACCTGACCGGCAACTTCGGCTTCTACCTCCCCGCCGAAGCGCAACCCGCGCGCGAGTCGATCAACGTGGTCTCCCTGGACCTAGAACCCCTCCCAGAAGCGCCAAAGCACTGACCAGCCGCGCTCTCCCAGCCGCACCTGCTCCCACCGCCCGAGCCAAAGCGACTCCAATACTTGCCCCGCAACTCGGCAGGTTCGAATCACGAACGCGGCGTGAGCTCCTTCTCTCAACAGCGTCCACCGAAGTCTGCGCACCAAGGATGGGGAGGCCGGGGGTTCCGGGGGCCCGCCGAGGGGAAGGAATCCGGCGAGTACACGGCGACGAGCGTCGCCCGCAACGACGACCATCGCACGCGCCCCGACCGCATCGTTCATGCACCGAACCGCA
>CAZBOK010000064.1:0-15996 GCA_964493525.1 uncultured Phycisphaeraceae bacterium
ACGGTCATCGAGCCGTTCACCGTGGTGCCGGCGCCGGGGATGACGCGGAACTGCGTCGGGTCGATCACGCCGATCTGATCGACGAGGAACTGGTCGTCGCCGCTCGTGCCGGTCAGCGTCAGCGTGCCGCCGTTCACAGCGGCGGTGACGTCGCCGCCGCGCGCGAGCGAGGCACCGGCGACGGCGAGGAGGGCGGCGACGAGGCTCGGGGATGCAATGCGCATGGGCTCTCCAATCGAGTCGCGAACCTTCGCGTCAATCGACGGTGACTTCGGCCGCAGAATCCGTCGGGATGCGCTCCGGTGTCGACGTCGTCAGTCGCGCCGGATGTCTCGAGCGGCCGGGCCGGGGACGCGAGCAACGGACTCCGATCCATCGCCCCCGATGCGACCGCCTAACGGCCCGGTGTTCGTTCCCGATCCGAGATCGACCTTCGTCTTCCCGACGATCACCGCCGCGCCCGCGATCGACAGGAAGTCGTTCCCCGTCCCCGCCTTCACGCTCAGGTTCCCGCGCACCGTCGCATCATGCACCGCCATCGTGTTCGCGCCGTTCCCCGCGTCGATGCGCGCGTCGCCCGCGACCTTCGAATCATTGCCGATCGAGATCACGTCGTCCTGAGCGCCGGCGGCGATCCGCAGATCGCGACAGAGCGTGGCGGTCGTGACCCCTTGGTTCTCGCCGTTGCCGAGCGCGAAGCGCAGATCGCCGCCGATGGCGGTGAACGCGGCGACGCAAACGTCATCGCCGTCCTTCCCGAAGCACGACAGTGACTTCGTGATGCGGCACGTGTTCAACGTCAACTGGTTCGCTCCCCCGGACGAATCGCCGAGATCGAAGCGCAAGGAGCCGGCGATCGACGCCAGTGCCACGATGATCGAATCCGCGGCCGCGCCGCAGGTCACCCGCGCGTTGCCGCCGCTGCTCCAGTTCGAGGCGTTGATCGACGCGGCGCCGTCGCCGAGCGCGAACCGCATTCCGCGCACGAACTCGGTGTTGGTGTCGATGACGACCTGATCGTTGTCGGGGCCACCGCGGAAGCGTGCCTTGCCGTCGATCGTGGAGCTGCTGAACTCGAACTCGTTCGCGCCGGCGCCGAGCGACGCGGACGCGGAGCCGAGGACGAGCGCGCTGTCGAAATCGACGCGATCCATCCCCGAGCCGGTCTTCACCGCGAGCGACGGGATCGTCGAGCGACGGATCGTGACGATGGTGCCGCCGTCGAGATCGACCGCGCGCACCGCTCCTCCGACCTGCGAGTCGCTGATCAGGAGGGCGTCGCCTCCGGGACTTTGCGTGAGCGTGATGCGGCCGCGGACGTCGGCTTGGATGATCTGGAACGTGTCGTTCCCGCCGCCGGGATCGCAGCGGATGTCGCCGCCGACGGCGACGCTGGTGTCGAACGACATCTCGTCGGGGCCGTCGCCTCCGCGGAAGACGACATTCCGACCGATCTCCGTCGCGATGACGATCGGCGACGCGGTGGCGCCGTCCGCGTCGATGCGCAGGTCGCGGACGATCTCCGCGTCGACGCACGAGAGCGATGCGCTGCCGTTCACCGTCGCCTCCAACCGGAGATCGCGCGGCACCTTCGCGACGTTCAGGAACCAACTGTCCGCTCCGCCGCCGCTCGTGATCACGACGTCCTTCTTCACGCCGGGAAAGGTCTGCTCCGATGCGGATCCGTTCACGGTCGTGCTCGCCCCCGGCAGGACGCGGAACTCGTGCGGACCGGAGACGACCTCCTGATCGATCGTGACCGAATCGGAGCCGGACGAGCCGGTCACGCGCAGTGATCCGCCGGAGACGGTGATCGACACGTCGCCGGTGCGCGCGAGCGACGCGGCCACGAGAACGGGTCGCGGCGCGAGCACGAATCGGATGGAGACCTCCGCGATCGGTTCTTGCGGGATTCGTGGCGAGTGACGGCCAGAGAATCGCCGAGAGGATTCACGGCTGCCGGCAACGGCATCGAGGCCGGGGGATGCCGGACGCGCGGCGAGACCCGGCCGATCCGGGTGCGTTGCGGGAGATCAGGGCCCGGTGTCGATCGGGCATCCGAACGAGCCGTTCAGCGTGGCCCTCAGCAACAGCAGATCGGAGTGCCACACGGAGGCGCTCTTCAGTTTCCCGGTGATCCCGACGCCCAGCTGCAGCGCGATCTTCGAACACTTGAACGTCTCGCGCGCGTTCGAGTCTTGCGTGGTCATCCGGAGATGGTCGGTCGCATCCGGCGAGCAGTCGACCCGGTAGCGCTTCCCCTTCCGCTTCCAGATGCCGTCGAACGCGTTGATATGGGCCATGTTCGCGGGCGCGAACGACATCGTCCACGCGCCGACCTGGACGTCATCGCCGCCTGGCAGCGGAAGCCCGGCGAGCGTCGTCTCCACGCGGTACACGGCGGTGCCAGCGTAGTCATTGATGATCGGGTCGCCGCCTCCTCCGCCCGCCGCCGCGCACAGTGAGATCGTGGCGACGAGACCGGTCGCAAACATTCGACGCGTCGTTCGGAACATGTCGGTCCTCCGCGGGGGAACCCGCTGGGTGGAGAGGCAGAGGCGCCCGCGCGCATGCGCGGGATCGAGGCGACATGATGCCGACCGCGGGCGCCGGAAGCATGGGGCAGGGACGCGTTCACCCCTTGCGATTCGAACTTGTTCGGGTTCGAGGGATGCCGAGACCCGGGGGAGCTTAATCCTCACCCCGACTCCCCAGTCTCGAGATCGGGGACTCATTCGACGGCGGAGTCGCGAGTTGATGAGAGAGCCGGTGTCCGTGTTTCCCACTCCACTTGCGTCGTGCTGCTTGGCGCCAAAGCGTTCTGCAGTGGCAAGCACAACGCCGCGAGGAGTCGACCGCGCGCGACACGGCCCCTAAGATTCGGGGCATGTCTGAGGGAGAACGGTGCGATCCGGCGCGAATGGGCAAACTTGTGCGCGCGCCGTTCCAGAGAGTCGGGGGGCCGCATGGCAACGTCGGAAGAAACCACGCTCGAACAGTGCATTCTCGCATCTGAGAGTGCGTCGCGCCGCGCGCGTACGATCCTGATCGGGCTTGTAATCGCGAGCGTCGTCGCATTCTTCGCCTACTGGAATTCGCGCGAAGACTCGTGGATCGCGCTGCGATATCGCGCGCTCGTGAAACTGCTGGGGTCGACGGCGGCGTCGCAGCCCGCAGCTTCCACGGCTCAATCCCAGGTAGCGGATATTCACAAAACGGATATGAGTCAATGGAAGGCGCAGATCGAGGCTCAAGCGCTAGCCGAACAGCTCTATTCAAACGTCGTTCTGGTGCGGCTGCCGTTTATAGGAGTCGTGTTCGACGTGAACGATCTTGCGATGTTTAGTGGCATCGCATTCCTCATAACGCTGACACTTCTCCTATTGTCTCAGTTGCGGGAGTATGCAAACACCGAAGAGACATTCGCGTTGGCGCGACGGGTCAGCGCCTCGAACTTGAAGGCAACCTACGTCATACTCAGCATGCATCAGGTCCTGACCGTTCCTCCAAAGATCGAATCATCGTTGCCACAGCCATGGCGGTACTCGATCCGCGCGATGTTCTGTTTGCCAGTTTCGGTGATGATCCTCATCGTTCAGAATGACTTCGGCTCATTTCCAGTTGCATATTCGTTGGCGCCGCGCATGACACTGTACCTGCTCGGTATCAACGCCGCACTCACAGTTGCCGTCGGCTACATGACAGTGAAGTGCGTTCGCGTCTCGCGTCGGCTCGATGGATTGTGGGCGGTTGTGGCGGCGGAAATCCGAAACGGTGGCGATCGCGATGGCGAGCGTGCGAAGGTGCGCGCCCGCTAGTCCGGCGCACGACGACGCTCGTCACTGTCGATCAAGTCCGATTCCACGAGTGCGTGACACTGGTCGCGAACGCGTGCGGGTGACGTCTGCGGGTGACGCAGGCGAGTCCGTCGATCAAGCCCGCATGTTCTTGAACATTAGTCCCTGCGATGACCCTCGGATCGACCCGAAGTCTGTAGCGCCGCCCGCACCGCCTCCGCGCCCCCGTGCTTCACGTCGAAGCGACTGGTCCGCCCTCGTCGCATCCAGACGCCTTATTCAGTTCAGTTGAACGATGTCGGACGATATTCAGACTTAGCTTTCAAAATTGAATAACGAATCCATGCGGTATACGTGGTGCGATCGCCGATTCGGCGCAGAACACGCGGTTCGATGCGAGTCGTCCCCTGGGACGGATCCGACTGTGACGCGCCGCCCCGCCCTCACGCCCCGAACTGTCGCAGGTGGTGGTCCACGTGCTTCCACGACAGCCGCGCCCACTCGCGCGGCGACAGCGGGCCGAACGCCGGATGCACCGCCGTGCACGTCCCACCTCCGACGCGGTCGAGCAGTGCGGAACACGCGGCGAGGTCGGCGTCCCATGACGTCGGCTGCGACGCGAGCATCTCGGGCGCGGTCTCCACCTTCCCGCGCGGCGGTGCGATGCCGGTGTGGATCACCAGGAACCGCACGAGCGTCCGCGTGACGAAGTTGTGTGTCGGCTTCGCGGCAACGTCGCCGAGCGCGACGCGCATCGAATCCGCGACGTGACAAACCATGCGCGGGGCGTCGAGCCGTCCCCACGCCGGCTTCGCGTCGGGCCGGACGCGGCGCAAGCGCTCGACGATGCGCGCGCGGTCCTCGGGATGCAGCAGGGTTCCGACCGGCACGGGCGCCTCCTCCGGAGCGATGTCGGGCGACCGTAGGGCGCGTGCATGCGCCGGTCAACCGGCTCGCGTCCGCGGCGGCGCGCTTCCGACCACGCGCGAACTCGCGCGCATCGGCCGGCGTTCCCGGCCGGCCGCGCTCGAATCGGAACGACCGCCATGCTCCATCTCCTCGCCGCGCTCGCGCTGCTCGCTCCGCCAGATCCGCCCGATGCGGACCCGCGCGTCGGCTGGCTCGCCGCGCATGCGACGCGACTGCGCACGATCGACCCCGCGGACTTGGACTTCGCCGACCTCGCGCCGCTGAAGGCGGCGATCGGCGATGCGCGCGTCGTGATGCTCGGCGAGCAGAGCCACGGCGACGGCGCCACGTTCGAGGCGCGCTCGCGGCTGATCCGCTTCCTGCACGACGAGTGCGGCTTCGACGTGCTCGTGTTCGAGTCGGGTCTGTGGGACTGCGCAGCGATGAACGCGCACCTCGGCGACGACGACACCGCGGACCGGATCGCGCAGTGGGGCGTGTTCCCGCTGTGGTCGCAGAGCGAGCAGTGCCGCGCGACGTTCGAACTCGCGATCGAGGCGCACGACTCCGAGCGTCCGCTGGAGATCGCCGGCTGCGATTCGCAGTTCTCGGGCGCGGCGGGGCGGAGCTACGCGGCCGACCTGCTCGCCGAGCTCGACCGGGTGCCGGGCGCACGGCTCGACCCCGCGGAGAAGAAAGCGTTCGTGGCGCTGCACCGAGCGATCGTCCAGTCGCGGATGTTCGGCGCGGCGGCGCCCGACCCGAACCAGGTCGGCGCGATCGACGCGATCGACCGCGCGATCGCAGCGCCGGACGCGCCGTTCGCGCCGGCGCTCGGGACGCGGCGCTTCGAGTTCCTGCGCCGCTCGCTGCGGAACGTGCGCACCGAACTGGTCATCGCGCACGAGCTCGCCGAGCGGACTCCCGAGTCGATGCAGTCGGCGAGCAACCGGCGCGACGTCCTGATGGGGGAGAACGTCGTGTGGCTCGCGAACGAACACTTCCGCGGTCGAAAGCTGATCGTCTGGGCGGCGAACCTGCACCTCGCGCACTCGCTGAGCACGGTCGAAGTCGGGCACGACGGCGGCGCCACCTACGCATCGCTCGTCACGCTCGGCGACCAGGTACACCGAGCGCTCGGCGACGGTGCTTACACGATCCTCTTCACCGCGCACGCGGGCCGCGCCGGCATGTGCGGGCAGCCAGGGTTCGATGTCCCACCGGCGGAGAACGGCGCGCTCGAGGACCTGCTGCATCGCACCGGGTTGCCGTACGCATTCCTCGACCTGCGCGCGGCGCGTCGCGTGGACGACGACTGGCGCGGCGGCGCGTTCGGCGCGCGACCGTTCGGCTACGCGCCGTGCACCGCGAAGTGGGGCGGCGTGTGCGACGCGTTCCTGTTCACCGACCGCATGTACAAGAGCACGATCGAGGGGGAGAAAGACGGGTAGAGCCGCGCCGCGCCGGTCGGTCCGCCTCGTCAGGGCCCGGTGTTCGTGCCGCCGCCGAGGTCGAACTTCTTCTTCCCGCCGACGATCAGCTCGGGGCTGACCAACAGCATGTCGTCGCCGGAACCCGCGCGCACCGTGAGATCCTGGTGGACCAGCACGTCGCCGATGGTGATCGTGTTCGGTCCGTCGCCGGCGTCGATCCGACAACCGCGCGACAGCGTCAGGTCGTCGCTGACGAGGATGACGTCATCCTGCGTGCCGCCATCGATGCGCAGGTCGCGGCACGGCGAGATCGTGACCGCCGCTTCGTTGGTGCCGTCGCCCAGATCCGCGCGCGCACCACCGTCCAGCGTGCTGAACCCGACGAGGAACCGGTCCGAGCCGTTGCCGCCGGTGTACTTCACGAGCTTGGTGAACCGTGATTCGATCACGTTCAGGACGTTCACTTTCCCCACGGCCGCGTCCCCGAGACTGCAGCGAGTCGTGCCCGAGATCGACGTCGTCATGAGATCCACCTCGTTGCCGCCCGTGCCCCCGCGCACGACGAAGCCGCCGGCGATGGCGACGCTGTCGAGTTTGAACAGGTTCGCACCGTTGCCGAACGAGACGTCGAGGCCGCGCTCGATCGTCGTCGCAGTGTCGATGTTGAACGCGACGGCGCCGGTGCCGAAGCGGACGCGGACCTTGCGTTCGAACACGCAGTTGCCGAGCGACGCGGCGCAGTCCGCGTCGCCGAGGTCGAGCGAGCACTCGCCGCGCACGCGTACTTCCGCGAGGGACGCGGCGTCCTGGTCCGACCCGCTGCGGAACGTGACGGCCCCGACCGTCGAGCGGAGGATCGAGAGGAACGACTGCCCCGCGGCGTCGATGAAGCGGGTCGGGCCGCCGATCGAACTGTCGTCGACGGCGAGGGAATCGGTGCCGCCATCCCCCGACATGGTGACGCCGCCGTGCACGCTCGCTCCCGTGAGAGCCATCCCGTCGTCCCCGCCGCGCGGGTCGAACCGCACGTCGCCTCCGACGTCGAGGAGTTCGATCGTCGTGATCGTGTCCGTCGCGTCTCCGCCGCGGACGCGGAGGTCGCGTCCGACGATCACCGACGCGAGGATCAGCGCGGACACGGCGCCGTCCGACTCGGTGCGGACGTCGCGGCCGACCTTCACGCGGTGCAGCGTGAGCGTCTCGTTGCCGCTCGCGGGCGCGGCGAAGCGGACGTCGCGCGCGATCCGCGCGTCGATGACGAAGTAGTTGTCGGAGCCGCCGCCCGCGTCGATCACCAAGTCCTTCTTGACCGCGGTGAACGTCTGCGCGTTCAAGAACCCGTTCACAGTCGTGCCGACGCCGGGCGTCACGCGGTACTCGTGCGGATCGGCGAGCCCGACCTGGTCGATCGTGATGATCTCCGACGACGACGAGCCGGTCAGATGCAACGATCCGCCGGCGACGGAAACCATGACGTCGGACGACGCGTGGACCGTTGGCGCGAACGCGATGGACGTGACGACGAGGGCGAGGGTGAAGAGCAGTCGCATGAAGCCTCCGAAGGGCTGCCGATCCTCGCGCAAAGCGCATCCGTTGGAAGCCACGGATTCGCGTCGGTCGCTTCGATTCGAGACGGGGCGCGTCCCGCGGGCGCCGTCAGCCCGGGCCGCGAACGCCGCCGAACGCGTCGGCGTGGAGCGCCACGAATTCGCGCACGCCGATCGGCGGCCGGCCGGTCACGCGCGCCACGCCGTCCGTCAGGCGGTCGTAGCGGTTCGCGCGATTCAGTTCGGCCATCGTCACGAGGTGTCGGATCAGGTGTTCCGGGAGTCGAAGGCCCTCGAGGGCGCGCTTCCAATCGTCGGGCGGGACATCGAAGTAGGGGATCTCGCGGCCGAGCGCGGCGGTGTACTCGCGCGCGATCGCCGTCATGTCCTGTGAGCGCGGGCCGGTGAGCTCGAGGACGCTGCCGACGTGCGGCTTCGGGTCCGCAAGCACCGCGGCGACGACGCGGGCGACGTCCGTCGACGACACCGGGTTCGTCTTGCCGCGCCCGAACGGGAGCTCGATCCGGCCGCGATCGCGCACCGACGGCGAGGTCAGCGGCAGGAAGAAGCCTTCGAGGAACACGGTCGGCCGGATCGTGACGACCGGCAGTCCGGACCACGCGAACGCCTGTTCGCTCAGCCAGTGCTGCCGCTGTTGCGGGCTCTTGGTCGGCTCGCCGATGCTCATCTGCGAGACGGTCATCTGGGACATGTTGACCAGCACGTCGATGTCGGCTTCGCGCGCGACAGCGGCCATCGTGACGGACGCTTCGAGGTATCCGGCGGACAACGACATGCCGAAGTAGATGCGCCGGCAACCGCGGACGACGCGCTGCACGTCGGGCGGCTCGAGCAGATCGCCGACGACGACCTCGGCGCCGGCGGCGCGCAGCGCGTCCGACCGATCGTCCTCGCGGCGGACCATCGCGCGGACGCGGAACCCGCGCTCGAGGAGCGACTGCGTGACGCTTCGTCCGACGGCGCCGAGCTGGCCCGCCGCTCCGGTGACGAGGATCGATCCGTCATCGGCCATGCGACCTCCCGTGCATCCCGCCCGGCAGCGCCGCTGCCCGCCGCGTCATCCCTTCTTCTTGATGACCGTCCCGTCGACCTCGACCTTGAACCCCTGGATGAACCATGCCCACCACCAGCTCTGGTTCACCGTGACGTTCACGAGCTGGTCGCCACCCTTGCTCGCGACGGCGTCGTTCATGACGTGTTTCAACTGGTCGTTGAACTTGTAGGGAATGCAGCCGGGCCAGATCAGCAACGACGTCGAGTGTTCGTGCACCGTGCCGAGGTTGTCGAAGCGCGCGCTGTCGATCTCCATCGTGTTGATCTGGATCGGCTCGCTGCTGCAGCCGAGGGCGATCGCGGCGGCGAGCGCAGCGGCCAGCGCGCTCGCGTGCGGGAAGAGTTTCATCGCGTTCTCCGGTTCCGGGACGAGGCGGCACGCCTCGCGGGCCGGCAGACTATCGTCCGCGCGCCCGCTTCGCGCGCGGGGATGTTCGCCGCCGCGCCCCTCCGTCGCCGTCTCGCTCAGGTGGAGCGCGCGCCGCGGAACGGGCCCTTCAGCGTGCGTTTGAACGTCACGCCGCCCGCGTGGTACTTCAGGTGCTCCTGCATGCGACCTTTGATGTCGCTCTCCGTCACGAAGTGGAGCGCGCGGCAGACGAGCGACGCTTTGGTGTTCGGGTCGCCGAGCGCCGACGCATAGAGATCGCGGATCGCCTTCGATGCATCGACGGTGTAGCGGTGGTCGTGCTTCGACCAGACCGCCGGCGCAGAGCTGATCTCCGCGACGTGCCCGGGCGCGAGGGCGATCACGTACGGCACTTCGAAATCCGTCGAGTAAGCCGGGTCGGTCACGCCGTCCTTCTTCATCTCTTGGTGGAACGAGCAGATCCCGGTGAACGAATCGAAGATCGGCTTCGCCGTGCCGGCGTGCGCGCGAAGCGCGGCGAGCGAGGCGAGCGCGAGGAACGCGACGAGAGCGAGGATGCGTCGAGGGCAGGGGCGACAGGTCATGTTCGTCATCTCCAAGGCACCTCTTCGCGCGATCCGGCCGCCGTGACGGCCACGGATTCCGCGCGCGCGAACTCGCCGCGGGCTCCGATCACGGACCCGAGTTCGCGCCGCCGCCGAGGTCGAACTTCCGCTTGCCGATGACGACGAGGGAGGGGTCCACGACGAGCGTGTCGTTCCCGCTGCCGGCGTTCACGCGCAGATCGCCACGGATGACCGAAGCGTTGCACGTGATGTGGTTCGGCCCGTTGCCGGCTTCGACGCGCACGTCGCGCGCGACGACCAGGTCGTTGCCGATCGTGAGCGAATCGTCGTCGTCCCCGCCGTCGATGCGGAGCGAACGCAGCGCGGTGTCCGCCAAGCTCGCGACGCTGGATCCGGCGCCGAGGCGCAGCCGGACGTCGCCGCGGAGAACCGCGGAGGCGATCGAGACTCCATCCTTGCCCGCGCCGCCGATCACTTCGACGGACCCGTGGATGCGGGTCGCATTGCAGGCGAAGCCGTTGGTCGTCGCGCCCGGTGCGTCGCCCAGCTTGCAGACGACGGAGCTGCCCAGTGCCGATTCGAGCAGCTGGATCGTGTCGGCGCCGCCTCCGGCCGCCGCGCGAAAATCGCCGCGCACGCTCGAGTCGATCAGTTGGAGGGAGTTCGTGCCGTCGCCGAGCGCGAACGATACGTCGCCGGCGAACACGGTGTCGTCCTTGGCCATCACCGTGTCGTCGCCGGACCCGAGACGGAAGCGCCCGCCGCGCTCCAGCGTCGTGTGCCGGATCGTGACATGGTTCGCGCCTTCGCCGAGATCGACTCTCGCGTTGCCGCCCACGAGGGTCTCCTGGAACGAGAAGCTGTCGTTGCCGTTGCCCGTCGCGATCGAGACCGCGGCGAGGTTCGATCGATCGAGGAGCACGAGGCTGTCGGTCTGCCGATCGGTGAAGCGGACCGCGCCTTCGACCGTGGTGGATTCCAAGCGCAGCGTGTCGCTGCCGAGGCTCTCCGCCATGTCCACGCGTCCGCGCACGTGCGCGTATCCGAGGAGAAGGGTGTCGCTGCCGCCGCGGCCGTCGCATCGCACGTTGCGACCGACGGCGACCCACTCGGACAGGACGAACGTGTCGGCGCCGTCGCTCCCGCGCAGGCGCACGTCGCGACCGACCGCCGTCGCGCTCATCGTCAACGAAGCGTTCTGAACGCTCGCGTCGACGCGCAGGTCGCGCGCGATCTTCGCCCGCGTGATCGTGAGTTCGGCGAGGTTCGCGACGTTCGCGGTGACGTGCACGTCGCCTGGAACGTCGACGTCGTCGATTTCGAACTGATCGATCGCGCCCCCGCCGCCGCCGGTCTCGACGACGATGTCCTTCGTCAGGCCGGTGAACTTCTGCAGCAGCGCCGAGCCGTTCACCGTCGTGCCCAAGCCGGGCGCGACGCGGACCTCGCTTCCCGCCTGCGAGATCGTGATGTGGTCGGCGCTCGAGGAGCCCGCGACATGGAGAGTGCCGCCGCTCACGGAGGCCGTCACGTCGGCGGCGCGGACCGCGCTCGGCGACAGAGCGGCGAGAAAGACGGCGGCAATCGAGATGCGCATGGGAACTCCGGAAGAGAGGCGGAACGCGCGTGCGGCCGATCGTGAGGCGTCAGCGCCGCTTTTCGCGTGATCCGGCCGCCGCGGCGGCCACGGATTCCGCGGGGATGGACCTGGGGTCGGGGCGGCGAACCCGCGTGAGGTCTCCTGTCGCCCACTTCGGCGCGGCCCGCTCGATCCCCTGGAGTCCCCGATGATCCGCCACTTCCGCACGCTCGTCGTCGCGTTCGCCCTCGCCGGGGGGAGCGCGCACGCGGCGATCATCGACGTTCCGGCGGATCAGCCGACGATCGGCGCCGCGGTCGCGGCCGCGTCGAACGGCGACACGATCCGCCTCGCGAAAGGCCGCCACCAGGACGCGGTCGTCACCTCGAAGAGCCTGAAGTTCGTCGGCAAGGACGGCGCGATCTGGGACGGCTTCTTCGGCGGCTCCCATCACGATCACCTGATCGCGACCGCGAACGGCGTGACGCTGCGCAACATCGAGTTCCAGAACGGCGAGCTGCCCGTGAAGGTCGTCGGCGACGACACGGTCGTGACGCGCTGCAGGTTCCGCGCGACCGCGCGCGGCGTCGTGGTGACCGGCGCGCGGACCGAGGTATCGCGCAACGTGTTCGAGCTGCTCCGCGATTCGTACACGGTCATCGATCTCGCGGGACCGGGCGCGCGGGTCGAACGCAACGTGATGCTCGCCTGCTACTACGCGGGCATCTTCATCGATGCGAAGAGCCTCGGCACGGCGACGGTGGCGAACAACCTCATGCAGTCGCCCGGCGAGGAGCTGTACATCGAGGTGATGAACGCGACCGCACCGCGGATCGTCGGCAACCGCCTCCGCGACGGATACCAGTCGGGCGACTGCATCAGCGCGGTGAACTGCGACGACGCGTTCATCTCCGACAACCGGATCGAAAACGTCAATTACGCGGTCGAACACGGGATCTTCGTGAGCGGAGCGCGCGCGCGGATCCAGGACAACTCGCTCGACGGCGTGCTCATGTACTCCGCCGACATGGTCGCGATCGGAGTCACGGGCGCCGACGCGCGGATCGTGAACAACCGGATCAAGAACTGCGGCTCGGGCGAGGACTACGACACCTACGGGATCGACGTCCTCGGCGCGAACGCGCGCATCGAGCACAACGCGATCACGCAGTTGGGCGGGGGCGGCAATCGGACCTACGGCATCCACGTGGCCGGCAACGATTGCGCGATCGTGTCGAACGCGCTCGATCACTTCTGCGACGAATACACCTTCGGGGTCCGCGTCGAGGGCCAGCGCGCCGCGGTCGTGAGGAACCGGATCAGCACGCTGATGTATGGCGCGATGTGCCAGGTGACCGGCGACGACTTCACGATCTCGCGCAACACCATCCGCGACGGCGCCTACTCCACCGACCCGGTGATCACGATCGGCAACGCGACGGCGCCGGGCAACGCGGTGATCGAACGCAACGTGATCTCGAACGCGGGCGAGGACGGGATCGATCAGACCGGGAACGGGGTCGTGGTCCGCAGGAACCGCATCCGCGGTGTCAACGGATACGGCATCGACAGCCTCGGCACCAACGTGCGGATCGAGAGCAACGTCGTCACCAGCGTGAAGGAGGACGCGTTCTACGTCGTCGGCGCCGGCACCGTGGTCACGCGGTGCGTGGCGATCCGCGCGGGGCACGACGGGTTCGACCTGAGCGGCGCCGGGCTCGTGTTCGACGGTTGCCGTGCGATCGACTGCGTCGCGGAGGGGTTCGACAACGGCGGCGGGACCGCGACGGTGGTCACGAACTGCACGTTCCGCCGCTCGCGCATCGACTACGCGGGTAGCAACGACATCGCGAACGACGCGGGCACCGTGTTCTCGACGGGGGGCAAGACGACGGAGCCGGAGATCGACTGACGCACCGGGCGCGGCCCGCGTCACGGCCCCGAGTTCGTACCGGCACCGAGGTCGACCTTCGTCGTGCCGACGACGAGCAGATCCGCGTCGAACGTCAGCGCGTCATTCCCGCTCCCGGCGTCGACGCGCAGGTCGCCGTGGATCGTGCCGCCGATTCCGATCTGGTTCGCGCCGCCGCCGGCTTCCACGCGCACGTCGCGTGCGACGACGTCGTCGCTGGCGACCAGCAGTTGGTCCAAGCCGCTGCCGGCCTCGATGCGAATGCCGCGCGCGCGAGTGTCGATCACCTGGCCGGTGTTCGCTCCCGCGCCGAGCGCATACCGCACCTCGCGCGCGATGCGGGACGACAGCGTGACGAACTCGTCGACTCCGGCGCCACCCGTCACGCGAAGATCGCCGTCGATCCTGGACCGCTGGAACTGCGCGCTGTTCAGCATCCCGACCGGCGCGCCGCCGACGCTGCACTGCAGCAGACCGCGACACGCGGAGTCGATCACGGTCACGATGTCGGCGTCATCGCCGACCCGGATTCGCGCTCCGCTCGCGAAGCTCGCCTCGTTCGCGACGCACGTGTTCGCGCCGTCGCCGAGCGCGAACGAAGCCGCGCGCTCGAACGCGGTGTTCGTGCCGAGCTCGAAATCGTCCGGGCCCGCGCCGGACCGAAAGCGCGCGGCGCGCGCGAACGTCGTGTCGCTGGTGGCGATCCGGTTCAGCCCCGCGCCGAGCGATGCCGACGCCTCGCCGAGCACGAGCGAGTCTTCGATGCCGAGCGCGTCCGCTCCGTCGCCGGACTTCATCGAGACCGAAGCGACGGTGGAGGCGTCGATCGACAGCGACGTGTCGTCGTCCGCGGCGACCAGGCGGATCGGCCCCTCGACGATCGAGTCGGACACGATGTTCGTGTCGCGGGCGACGCCGCCATTGATGTCGAGGCGACCCTCGATGTGCGTCGATCGCATCGAGAACAGATCCTCGCCGCCGCGCAGGTCGACGCGCACGTCGCCGCCGACGGCGACGATCCCATCGAAGAGGACCTGATCGATGCCGCCGCTGCCGCGCACGCGGAGATCGTCGCGGATCCGCGCGCGGCGCATCTCGAGGAGGATCGACGCGCCGGACGCGTCCACCCGCAGGTCGTGGAGGATCGTGCATCGCGCGGTGGTGCAGTTCATCGAGTCGGTGTCGGGGCCCGTCGTCGTGACGCGCAGGTCGCGGGGAACGCGCGCGTCCGCGACCGTGAACTGATCGCCCACGCCGCCGCCGGCTGCGATCCGGATGTCCTTCTTCACGCCGCCGAACTGCGCGGCGGACGCGGAGCCGTTCACCGTGGTGCCGACGCCGGGGGTCACGCGGAATTCGTGCGGGTCCGCGATCCCGAGCTGGTCGATCGTGATGTGGTCGGTGCTCGCGGAGCCGAGCACGCGCAACGTGCCGCCGGCAACGGAGACCGAGACGTCGCTCGCGGCGAGTGCGAGTCTCGCGGCCGACAACGATGCGACGAGCAGGACGGTGGCGACTCGCATGGGGTGCCCTCCGGAGGCGGCGACTCGAAGGCGCGAACCTGTCGCGCGTCGCTCAGCGCGCCAGACCGACTTCGATCGCCATGAACGGACCCTTCGCGACGGCCTTCACGCGCGCCGCGCCGTCGTGGAACTTCGACACCATCGCGATGCGTCCGCGCAGCTCTTCGGCGCCGACGCGACGGATCGACTTCGCCTTCGCCGATTGCGTCGCCGTGGGGTCGCCCATCTCGAAGCGGAACACCGCCGTCGCCGCTTTCGTCGCGTTCAGCCGGTAGCGGTGTCGCGACTCCTTCCACCTGCCTTCGAATCCCGCGAGCGATCCGGCGCGGCCGGCGTCGAACTCGAGCCCGATGTCCACCTGCTGCGACCCGGATTGCGCGGCGTCGAACTCGCCGTCCACGAGCACGCGTCGCTAATAGGACCACGTGCCGGTGTAGGCGCCGAGGATCGGATCCCCGGAGCCGCCGGCGGCGAGCGCGGTGACGGCGGCGAGTGCGACGGTTCCGATGAAGAGGATGCGGCGGATCACGAGAACCTCCGATCGCGAGGCACGGAAGAGTCGGCCATGCCGGTCTTCGCGGACTCCGCCGTCCGGCTCGGCCACGGAATTCGCGGAGCGCGCGCGCGTGCGCGGTCGCGTCGGACGCGTCTCAGTGCTCGAGCGCGCAGTGGAACGAGCCCTTGATCGAGTTCTTGTGCCGCTCGCCGGACACGCGGAACTTCTGCACGCTGCTCACGCGTCCCGTCAGGTGCTCGGCGTCGACGCGGCGGATCCGCTTCCCCTTCAGGACGTGCGTCGCCTTCGGATCTCCGCTGTCGGCGATCACGAGCGCCGTCGCCGCCGGCGTGCAGTCGATGCGGAAGCGGTTGCCGTCGGGCTTCCACTTGCCGACCACCTGATCGATGCGCGCATCGCGGTCGGAGTCGAACCCGAGCCCGATCTGCTGCGTGAATTCGCCCGTGTTCCCGGCGTCGATCACGCCGTCGATCCGGCTCTTGCGATGGAAGGTCCAGTCGCCGGTAAAGGCGCCGACCAATGCATCCGAGCCGCCGGAGCCCGACGCGAACGCGACGAGCGTCGAGACCATGAGGACACCGACCGAGACGAGGTTCGGGATGCGGATCGACATGCGGACCTCCGTGCTGTTCTCTCGCGCGAACCGGCGCCGCGCTCGGACGCGAATTCACGGAATCGATCCGTTCGTTGGAACATGCGGAACGCGTGCCTTCAGACGGCGGGTGGCGCGGCGCGTTCGATCGACTAATCTCTCCGCCCTTCCTCCGCG
>CAZBOK010000065.1:0-15544 GCA_964493525.1 uncultured Phycisphaeraceae bacterium
ACGCTCGCGGGCGCCGGTTCAATTTCCGGGACGACGGCGCCGCAGACCGACGTGACGATCGAGAAGATCCGCACGTCGCGCGCGTACGTCAACATCCACACGACCTCTTTCCCGGGCGGCGAGATCCGCGGCCAGACCGTTCCCTCGTTCACGCCGTACGGCGCGGGTTGCCCGAGCAGCCTCGGCTTCGGCGCGACTCTCGGCGGCAGCGGCATCCCCACTTCGAACAGCTTGATCTCGATCGACGTGTCGAACGGCAAGCCGTTCGGCACCGGGCTCCTGTTCGTCGGATTCACGGCGACGGACATCGCGATGGGTTACGGCTGCCGGCTCTACATGACGCCGTCGCCGCTGCTCACGCTCTCGATGCCGCCGCTGAACGCGGCGGGCGGCGTCAGCGTTCCGATCGTCCTCCCGGTCGCTTCACCGGCGATCTCGCTGCAGCTCGAGTACGCGGGGATCGACGCGGCCGTGGTTCCCGCCGGCTTCTACACCAGCAACGGGCTCACGCTGCACATCGACAACTGAGTCGACCGCCGGCTCAACCGCCGGAGACGTTCAACGACGCCGCGAGCACCGTGAGGTTGCCCGCGGCGTCGCGCTTCGCGGTCCCCGCGACGGTGACCGGCTTCAAGTGATCGAGGCCGTGGAATCCGCGCACGTCGGTCGTGACGATCCCGTTCGCGTCGTGGATCTCCACGCTCGCGCTGGCGCGCTGCACTGCGGCGGGATCCGTGCAGCAATAATCCCACGGCGTCTCGCATTCCTTCATGTCGCCGCCCTCCGCGCACGACGGCAGCGACGCGTCGACGATCGTGAACGCGGCGAGTCCGTCAACGAAGTCCTTCACGCGGCCGGTGACGACGATCGGCTCACCGTCCTTCGAGCGCTCGCGCGCCGCAACGACGGGTATCGCACCCGCCGGCGCCGCGGCGAGCCAGTACGACTCAGCGAGTGCAGACTTCGCCGGCGCGGCGCTCGGCGACTGCGGCGCGTGCTTGCTGCAGCCGATCGCCGCGATCGACGCGGCGCAGATCAGGACCGGGACGAACGATCGAATCGAACTCATGAATCGCTCCATTCTCTCGAGGATCAGGGTTCCTTCAGCGCCGCCGCGATCGGCAGCCGCATCACGCGCAAGATCGCCGGCGCCGCGCTGATCATGGCGAGCGCAAGCACGCCGCAGTAGGCCGAGATCACCGCGCCGGCGTCGACGCGCAATGTGAACGCGCTCATCGCGAACCCTACAGAGCTGCCGGACAGCGCGATCTCCGCGAACACGAGCCCGAGCACGCCGCCGGCGGCCGCGAGCAGCAGCGACTCCTCCCCGAGCGAGCGCGCCAGCGCGAGAGGGCCGTAGCCGACGGCGCGCAGGGTGGCGAGCTCACGGACTCGATCCGCGACGGCGGCCGACAGCGTGTTCGCGCCGCCGCACGCCGCAGCGACTCCTACCAGGCACGCGAGCCCGTAGGCGAGCAGTCGGATCGGCGTGAAGTACTCGGCGAGCTCGCGGTAGTAGGCGGACGTCGGGATCGCGACGAGCTCGAGATCGAGCCGACGCTTGCAGAAGAGGTCGAGGCGCGCGAATGCGGCGGCGTCGGCGAGGCGCACGAACACCGCGGATGCGTCATCGCGACGCGTGAGTCCGCGCAGCTCCGCGAGCGGAGCCCAGATCTCCGATTCGATCGTCGTGCCCGGCGCCGCGAACGTCCCCGCGATGCGGAACTCGCCGTTCTCGAAACGGAGGACTTGCCCGACCGCAAGCGCGGCGTCCGAAACGCCGAGTTGACGCGCCGCCAGTCGGCCGACGATCACTTCGCCGGTTCGCATGGTGCGACCCGCCGTCAGCGTGAGCGCGTCGTGCACGAGGAACGCCCGGTCCGTGACGCCGCGGACGAACCCGGGATGGGTGATCTCCGAGCCCGCCACGCGCACTTTGGTGCCCATGTGGATCTCGCCCGACACCGCCGCCACGCCGGCTTCGCGGCGGATCCCTTCCACCGATGCCTCGACCAACTCCGGGACACCGGCGCCGACCGTCGAGCGCACGAGATCGCGCTCCGCGGCGCTCGACAGCAAGATCGCGGTGTCGGCGCGTGCGGCGCCCGAGAAGGTCCCGTCGAGTCCGCGCACGAACGCCGCCGTCGCTACGAGCAGCATGGCGACCAACGTCGTCGTGAGGGCGGTCATCGCTGTGCGCATCGGACGTCGCGCCAGGTTCCGAATTGCGTAGTCGATCGGCAGAGATCGCATCAGCCGGTCGCCTTCAGCGTCGCCGCGATCGGAATCCGCGACGATTTCCAGGCGGGCCACAATCCGGCAAGGACTCCTGCGGCGCCGGCCATCGCGATTCCCGTCGCCAACAACCGCGGTGAGAGATCCGCGCTGATCGAGACGCCCTCCGAACCGATCGACAGACGCGTCCACCAGAGGAATGCCGAGGCGACTCCGGCCCCGAGCAGCCCGCCGGCGAGTGCGAGCGTGAGCGCCTCCGCGACGATCGACAACGCGATGCTGCGCTCCCCGAAGCCGATCGTGCGCATGACCGCGAGGTCCTTGGTGCGCTCGGCGACGGACATCGCGACGGTGTTCGCGATCAGCACCAGAACGACCAGCATCGCGGCGTATCCGAGGATGCGCGCGAACCGCAGGATCTCCCGCAGGTCGCGTGTCGCGCTCTCGAGGTAGAGCACTCGCGCTCGCGTGTCCGTCGGCGCCTCGTCGTTCTGGAATGCCCCGTCGATCTCGGCGGCGATCGCTTCCGCGCGCCGCGCGTCCGCGATCTTCACCTCGAACTCCGTGACCGTGCCGAGCTGATTCACGGGCCCCGAACGCTGCAGGAACTCGAGGTGCGTGAGGATCACGTTTTCCGCAACGGGGTCTTGGGAACGGAACACGCCGTCGACCTTGACGTCGATCTTTCCGAAGCGGAACCGGTCGCCCACCGACAGCCGCCGACGCGCGGCGAACGTCACGCCGATCAGCGCGCCGTCCTTCTGTCTCCTGAAGCTCCGCGCATCGCCCTCCACCACGTCGATGTCACGGGTCTCGAACAACCGATCGACGGGCGCGCCGTGGAAGGTGACGACATCGAGGCTCGCGCGACAGTTCGACAACCACACTTTCACGGGAAGCACGTGGGTGACGCCTTCGATGCGCGCGATGCGCGCGCCGTAGCGTTCGGGCAGGATCGAAGTCTGCGGGCAGTAGCGATTCTGCCGGTAGACGATCAGTGTACGCGCGGCATCGCCAGCCGCGAACGCGGCGTCGACTCCGTGCGCCATCCCCTCGACGAGTAGGAGGAGGACGAGCGCCGATGCCACGCCCCATACCGTGAGCCCGGTTCGCAGCGGTCGCCGCGCGAGGTTGCGACGCACCAGGAGCCAACGCTTCATCGCGCCGCTCCCGCCGGAGCAGAAGACTCTTCCAGCTCGCCTTTGTCGAGGCGACAGCGTCGCGTCCCGGACGCGGCGGCGCGCGGATCGTGCGTGACCATCACCACGGTCTTCCCGCGCTCGCGATTCAGTCGCTGCAGCAGTTCGAGCACCGCGTCGGCCGATTCGTGATCGAGGTTGCCCGTCGGCTCGTCGGCGACGATGAGCGGCGGGTCGGCGACGATCGCGCGGGCGATCGCGACGCGCTGCTCCTGCCCCCCCGACAGCTCGCGCGGCCGGTGATGCGCGCGATCCGCGAGCCCCACGAGCTCGAGCGCGAGCAGCACCCGGGCGGCGCGCTCCTTCGCGGAGAGCGACACGAGCCAGAGCGGCATTTCCACGTTCTCGAACGCGCTCAGGACCGGGATCAGATTCGGGGTCTGGAACACGTAGCCGATGTTGGAGGCGCGCCATGTGCCCAGATCTCGCGCGCCGCGCGCCGTCAGATCACGACCGGCGACGGTCACTCGCCCGGCGTCCGGACGATCGATGGCGGCAAGCAGGTTGAGCAGGGTCGTCTTCCCGCTCCCGGACGGCCCGACCAACACGAAGAAGTCGCCGGACTCGATTCGCAGCGTGGCGTCCGCAAGCGCGATGACGACGTGCTCGCCCTTTCGATAAGTCTTCCGCACGTGATCGAGCTCGATGAAGCTCACGTCATTCCTCCGCGCTCGGAGCCACGGCGTCGCCGTCCGCGAGTCCCTCGCGCCCGCCGTCGATCACCTTGTCGCTCGCGTTCACGCCGCTCAGAACCAACACCCGGTCGCCGTCGGTCGAACCGACCGTGACCGCACGGCGTCGCGCGACCTTCTCGAGCGGGTCGATCACCCACACCGAGCCATTTACCACGACGCGCGCGGGGATCAAGACGCTCGCGCTCGATTCCGCGCTCGCCCCGTCCCCGGGGGTCGCGCTCGGCGTGCCGAGGAATTGCACCTGACAGAGCATCTCGGGTCGCAGGAGCGCGTCGCCGTCCGCCACCCTTACGTGCACCTGCAGCGTGACCTTTTGGACATCGGCGCGATGCACCATTCGCACGACTTCGCCCGTGTAGGGCGCCGCGCGCGCCTCCGAGCGGATCGACGCTCGCTGACCGACGGCAAGGCGGCGGATCTCCGATTGCGGCACGTCGACACGAACTCGCAGGTGCCCAGGGTCGAACAGCGTCACGACGACTGCATCGGTCGCCACGTCCAGCGTTTTTCCCGGCACGGCGCGGCGCTCGAGTACGACGCCGGAGCTCGGCGAAGTGACAACGGTGCGTGAGAGCTCGAGCTCGGCGAGCGCGAGCGCGGCTCGAGCTTCGTCGAGTTCGCCGGCTTTCGCCGCCGCGCCGGCGCGCTTCGCGTCGCGGTCGAGTCGATCGTTGAATCGCAACTCGAGATCGCGTTCGGCGCGCACTCGCCGAGCCTTCGCCGCGTCCGCGTCCGACCGCGCGATCGCTGCGGCCGCCCGCGCCTGCGCGACCTCCCCGGTGGCCGACTCCACTTTCGCGCGCGCGATCTCGACCTGTCGCGGGCCCGCGGCGCCTTCTTCGGCGAGATGCTCCGCGACGCGCAACTCCTCGGAGGCAAGCCGTTGCTCCGCTTCGCTCGTCACCACGGCGGCCTGCATCCGATCGGCGGCGGCGGCGCGGCCGTCCGCGTCGGCGCGCGCGACTTGAGCCGCCTCGTTCACCGCGAGCGCCGCGTCGAAGGACTCCGACGCGATGCGAGACACGATCTCCGCCTGTTCGAGTTCCGCCGTCACGCGCGCCACGCGCGCGGTTGCCTCGGCGACGGCGATCTTCTGGCGATCGTCGACGAGTCGGGCGATCGGATCGCCGGCGGCGACCACGTCCGACTCGCGGACGACGACCTCGCGCACCACGCCGCCGGAGAGCGCAGGAACCTCGATCGGGAAAGGGTCAGGTTCGACCCAACCGGCCGCTTGGAAAAGCGCGGCGCCGGCACTCGATTCTCCGGAAGTCGCCGCCGCCGCCGGTTGGGGACGCACGACCGTCACCGGCTTCGCGCGGCGCGCGACGTCGCGAAGGTTCCAGCCGACCACGGCGAGAAATGCGAGCACGATCGCGCCAGGGACGATGAAGCGCAGCGGAGCCCTGCGCGGCGGCTCGAAGGACTGCGGCCGGGCGAAGGCGCCGAGATCGATCGGCGGACGGCCCGCGCTCACGGCGCCCCTCCGTCGAACTCGACGCCGTCGAGCTCGCGCACATCGATCGCCGCGAGCGCCGCGTTGCGCCGGGCTTCGATCAATCCGTCGATGGCGGGCATCCGCCGCTCGAGGGCGAGGCTCCATTCCGGGAGAGCGGCGGGGTCGGTGGAGAATCGGGCGCGCGCGGCGCGCCACATCGCCTCTGCTCCCGCGTCGATCGCGGGAGCGAGGTCGCGCGCCAATCTCACCGCGGCCGCGACGCGAGCGACGCGCTCCATCCGTCGGGCTTGCCAGTCGATCAACGTTTCCTCGACCATCTCACGGGCGCGTTCGCGACGGTGCGCCGCCGCCCGCATTCCTGCAAGCACGGTCGTCGGCCAGGAGACGTCCATTCGCAGCACCCCGCCGGGAAGGAAGTCGTCTCCGGCGACGACCTGCGGGCCGACCGCGAGCTCGGGCCACCATCGCGCGGCCGCGAGCCGCACGTCCGCTTCCGCGACCGCGTAGTCGAGACGTAGGCGGCGCAGCTCCGGGATCCGTGCGATGAGCGTCGACGCGTCCGGCGCCGCGGGCGCGATCGGTTCCTCCGGGAGCGCGCCGGTCAACGTCGCGAACGCCGGATGATCGGGCGGGAGCCCAGCCAGCCGAGCGAGGTCCGCGCGCGCGGCGGCGAGCTGCACATGCGCGCGATCGACCGCGGCTTGCAGCGCGCGAACCTGGCCGAGGGCTTCGTCGGCCGTGGCACGCGGCACGAACCCGTCTCCGACAAGGATCGTGATCCGGGTGGCGTCGGTCCGGACCGGCTCGGTCAATCGCTCGATGGCGGCGACCGCTTCCAATTCGGCGAGGACGCGGATCCGTGCACGTTCAACGTCGAAGTCGGCAGAGAACACGGCTTGCTCGAGCGCCCCGAGCGCCGCGCGCACGGAGTCCCGGGCGAGCGCGTTCTCCGCGCGGGAGCGACCGACCCCGAGCACGCCGAGGAAGTCGATCTCGACCGCCACGGCGAGCGGCGGCCCGTCCGCGTCGATTCGCGCCGGGCCCGGGGCACCCGCTGCTCGCGCGGCATCGATCGCGGCCACGTAGGCGTGTCGCGCTTCGCGAACCTGCGGGGCGTAAGCGAAGGCCGCGGCGCGCCAGAACATCGGATCGCTCGCGTCGAATCGCTCGGGCGGCGGGGGTGCGCTGCGGAGCGGGGCGATTTCGGCGAGGCGGAACGCGAGCGCGAGCCGTTCCGGGTCCGCCGCTCGCTCGGCGACGGATTCGACCGCGGCGCGCTCGATCGGCTCACGCTCCGCGGCGCAGCCCACGGGACCCGGAACGAGGACGAAGACGAGGGGAGCGAACGGCGCCATCGCCGCGAGAACTGCACGCATGGGACCTCCGAAGCGGAATGCAACCACGACCGCTCCGCGAACGCGGAGCGGTTGCGACCGGGCTCGGAAGTGGGGTCAGATCCGCAGCGGGACGGTGCCGCGCGATCGCGCGGAATCAGCAGATTCGCCGGGCTCGTCGACATGACCGGGTGGTCCAAGCGATCTGGCCCTCGCGAGGAGCGGTTCCTCGAACCGGAGCGACGGCGGCGGCGGCGGAAATTGCGTCGCGGGCTCGCCCGCAGCGGGAGATCCGGTTGCGCCCTTCGGCCCAACCGCCGGGCGATCGGGGATCGAGATGTGAATGCACAGCGGGCAATCCGAAGAGACTTCCGCGGATCTGCGGTCGCGCCGCGAGCCGGAGGGCGTGGGTGCGCAGCAATCGTGAGTTGGAGCGCGTGCCGCGGTCGCGACCGTCGACGCGCCGGCTCGCGCGTCCGACACGCAACAGGAGCCTTCGCCTCCCAGCGCCGGCGCGATCGCGATCAGGCACAGGTGCGCGGTCGCGCCCGCCGGCGCGAGCAGCGCTGGAATCAGGAGTGCGATCAGGAGGAGTCGATGGGAGAGCATTCCGGGAAGTGCCGCGACGTTAGTCGGCCCGCGCTTCCTTCGCAATCCTCGCGCGATCGGGGGAGTTCGCGATCCGCGCGGCGACGGACGATCACAGGAAACCGAGGTCCGTGTACGCGTGGTTCTTGAACACCTTGCTCGGCGTCGTGTTCAGCCAGTGGTCGACGATCGTGCCGAACACGTCGCGGAAATCGGTCGTCGCGATCATCTCCTTGTCGGGCGAGAGATCGCCCGGGTCGAGCGAGGGGTACGGCGTGATCATCCCGCCCTTCACCGCGGAGCCGATCACGAACGTGCTGCCGGCCGTGCCGTGGTCGGTGCCGCCCGAGCCGTTCTCGTACATGCTGCGCCCGAACTCCGAGTACACGACGATCAGCGTGTCCTGACCGAGGCCGGCGGCGGCGATCTCCGACTGCAGCGCGGCGGTGCCGTCGCCGACCAGGCGGATCAGCTTCTCGTGCAGTCGCTTGTCGACCTCGTTCGAGTGCGTGTCGAAGCTGAGCAGCGTGACGTGGAAGTACCGGTACCCGAGGCCGCTGCGCAGGAGGCTCGCGACGAGCTTCAGCTCGCGGCCGAACGGATGGTCCGGGTAGGACAACACGCCCTTCTTCGCCTTCACGTCCTTCAGCTCGTCCATCACCTTCAGGAGCTTCAACTGGTCGCCGCCGACCTTGCCGAAGTCGCCGCCCTGTGCCTTCGTTCCCTGCGCGATCGCTTTGAAAGCGGCGCGGCGGTTGGCGCCGTCGGACTTGAAGCGACCGTCGATCGGGAACTCGAGATCGTTCAGCGCGCGGAACGCGGGCACGAAACCCCCGCCGCCGAAGATGCGGCCCGCGACCGAAGCGACGTCGAACGCCTGCGGGTCCGAGCCGGTGCTGCCGCCGCCGAACTGCGACAGCCAGCGGCCGAACCAACCGTCGCCGTCCGCGGCGGTCGGATCGCCCGACGCCCAGATGCGCTGCGCCACCATGTGCGACTGGATCGGGTTCGGCAGGCCGACGCCGTTCAAGATCGCGAGCTGCCCTTCGTCGAACAGCGGCTTCCACGCCGCGAGCCCGGGATGCAGGCCGTGGAACTCGTCGAGCGGCCACAGCGCGTCCTGCCGCACCGAGAGCTTGTCGCGGTATTGGAGGTAGTAGGCGCCGTCGTTCAGGCCGAACGGCACGACCGTGTTGAGCGCGTCGTTGCCGCCGCGCAGCTCGACGAACACGAGGTTCTTCGGACCCGAGCCGGTGGCGGCGAGCAACGATCGGGTCAGGAAGCTCGGGAGGAGCGCGGCCGCCGGCGCGGCGAGCAAGCCGCGTCGCAAGAGGTCCCGCCTCGTGATCATCATGCGCGTCGCTCCATCGATGCCGCTCACGCGAACTGGAACTCGGGGCACGAGAGCGCGAGCGCCACGAGGCCGCGCACCTTGCCGTCCATCGACTCGGGAGTCAGTGCGAACGTCGTCGGCTTCCCCTTCGAATCGGTCTCGAGGTACGTGACGAGTGCGGCGACCGTGCTCGGCGTCGCGTCGAGCGGGCCGAGGCGGGCGAGCAGGCGCTGCACGACGTCGACCGTCGCGAGCGTCGGCCAATCGGCGGGGTCGCCGAACAACGGCGCCGGGTCCCACACGACCGGATGCGAGGTGTCGGTCTGACGCGCGTCCGCGATCCACGCGGCCGCGCGCGCGCGACCGAGGAGGCCCGACGATTCGAGCCACGTCGCGCCGCCCGGCCAGCCGAACACGGTCTCCGGGTCGAACAGCGCCTGGCCGCAGCGCTCGACGGCGGCGCCGAGGCGCGCGAACGACTTCGCGCCGGGTCGGATCGTCGCGCCGAGCAGGCGGAGCGCCGCCGCGAAGAACTCCGCGTGCGAGCGCACCAGCGCGTGCCGGATCGACCCGTCGTAGAACGCCTCGCTCTTGAAGATCGCTTCGAGCAGCGCCGGGATGTCGCCGCCGGTCGCGCGGTACTTCGACTCGAGCGAATCGAGGATCGGGTGGTCGAGATCGACCGGGGCCGCGAACCACGACCACAACTTCTGCGCGATGCGACGGTGCGTCGCGTGATCGCCGAGCACGATGTCGACCACGTCGTTGCCGTCGAGGTATCCGGCGACACCCTTCAACTTCTTCATGCCGCCGTCATGCATGTCGGAGTCGAAGTGGAACTTGTCCCCCTTCAACGTGAACCCGGTGAGCGCGCGCGCCGCTTCGGCGACGTCCTTCTCGGAGTAGTTCGGGTTGCCGTCGCGGTCGAACACGCCGGTCGAGAACAACTCCATCAGCTCCCGGGCGAGGTTCTCGTTCGGGTTGCCCTTCTCGCTGTTCACCTGGTTCAGCCACTTCAAGAGCGCCGGGTCCTTCGAGAGCGCGTGCAGCAGCTCCTCGAAGTTCTTGGTGCCGTAGGTGCGCAGCGAGCGGTTCTGCCGGTACATCAGCGAGACGCGCTTCACCTTCTTGATCGCGGTCGCGAAGAAGTTGTGCCACTCGAGGGTGAGCTTCTCGGCCAGCGGCGCGGGGCTGCTCGCCATCCGCTCGACCCACCAGCCCTGCAGCGACGCGCGGTTCTTGACCCACTTCGGGAGCGCGGCGTCGTCCGGGTCCGGCTGGAGCAGCGTCGCGACGGTCGCGTCGAGGCCGGCGTCCACCGCCTCCGCGATCCGTTCCGGCGGCGCGGCGAACGCGGCGCGGCGCAGCAGGTGGGCGGCGTTCTCGGAGTTCCAGGTCACCGTCATGCGTGCGATCTCCGGGGCGCCATCAAACCGCCTCGGTCGTCCCGAATGCAATCCGCAAGCGGTCAAGGTCCGGTGAAGAACTGCTCGATGGTTCTGTTCAGAGCGTTCCCCGTCCCCCGTACCACCGGATTCCATGCCCGACCGCCTCGAGACGCCGGAACACGCCCGCCTGCGGGAGGATGCCGACCGCGTGCGCAACTGGAAGCGCTTCGGCCCCTACCTCGCGGAGCGGCAATGGGGCACGGTGCGCGAGGACTACTCGGCCGACGGCGACTTCTGGCGCTCGTTCACGCACGAGGACGCGGTCTCGCGCGCGTATCGCTGGGGCGAGGACGGCCTGCTCGGGTTCACCGACCGCGAATGCCGGCTGTGCTTCTCGATCGCCCTGTGGAACGAGCGCGATCCGATCCTGAAGGAGCGGCTGTTCGGCGTCACCGGACACGAGGGCAACCACGGCGAGGACGTGAAGGAGCTGTACGGCTACCTCGACTCGACCCCGACCCACTCCTTCTTCTCGGCGCAGTACCGCTACCCGCAGCGCGAATTCCCCTACGCCGCGCTGCGCGCGGCCGGCGGCAAGCGCGGGCGCGGCGAGCGCGAGCTCGAGATCTCGGACACCGGCGTGTTCGAAGGCAACCGTTTCTTCGACGTCGTCGCGGAGTACGCGAAGGCGTCGGAGGACGACATGCTCGCGCGCGTGACGGTCACGAATTGCGGACCGGAGGCGGCGACGATCCACGTGCTGCCGCAGTTGTGGTTCCGCAACACGTGGTCGTTCGGCTCGTCGGTCGAGAGCCGCTGGGCGCGGCCGTCGATCGAGCAGGTGGACGACCTCGCGGTGCGGGCGGAACACTCGACGCTCGGCGATTGGATCCTGCGCGCGGCGCGCGACGACTCGTTCCGCGGGTGGCTGTTCACGGAGAACGAGACGAACGCGAAGAAACTGTTCGGCTCGGAGAACGCGACCCGGTGCGTGAAGGACGCATTCCACGAGCGCGTCGTGAACGGGCGCGACGACGCGGTCTCCGCCGACGGCTGCGGGACGAAGTGCGCGGCTTGGCACCGGTTCACGCTCGCGCCGGGCGCGTCGCGCGTGCTGCGCTTGCGCCTCTCGCCCGCCGGCACCGACCTCGCCGATCCGTTCGGCCGCAAGTTCGACGCGACCTTCTCGACCCGAGCGGCGGAGGCGGACGACTTCTTCGCGACGTTGATCCCGGCGGAGTCGTCGCGGCACGAGCGGCGCGCGACGCGGCGCGCGTACGCGGCGCTCCTGTGGAGCCGGCAGTTCTATCACTATTCGCCGCGCGAGTGGCTGGACGGCGACCCGGGCCATCCGAAGCCGCCGGAGGATCGTCGCCGCGGACGCAACAAGGACTGGCTGCACTCCTTCAACCGCGACGTCATCTCGATGCCCGACAAGTGGGAGTACCCGTGGTTCGCCGCGTGGGACCTCGCCTTCCACATGATCCCGTTCGCGCGCGTCGACCCGGAGTTCGCGAAGTCGCAGCTCCTGCTGTTCCTGCGCGAGTGGTACATGCACCCGAACGGGCAGATCCCCGCGTACGAGATGGCGCTCGACGACGTGAACCCACCGGTGCACGCGTGGGCCGCGTGGCGCGTTTACAAGATGACCGGGCCGCGCGGGAAGCGCGACCGGCTGTTCCTGTCGCGCGTGTTCCAGAAGCTGCTCCTCAACTTCACGTGGTGGGTGAACCGCAAGGACTCGGCCGGCAAGAACGTGTTCACCGGCGGGTTCCTCGGGCTCGACAACATCGGCGTGTTCGATCGCAGCCGTCCGTTCCCGGGCGGCGGGACGCTGCAGCAGGCCGACGCGACCGCGTGGATGGCGTTCTACTGCGTGACGATGCTCGCGATCGCGCTCGAGCTCGCGCACGACGACCCCGCCGCGGAGGATCTCGCCTCGAAGTTCTTCGAGCACTTCGTCGCGATCGCGGACGCGATGAACCACCTCGACGGCAGCGGACTCTGGGACGCGGACGACGGCTTCTACTACGACCACCTGCAGACCGACGGTTCGTCGACGCCGGTGCGCGCGCGCTCGATGATCGGGATCATTCCGCTGTTCGCGGTGGCGGTGATCGACCAGCCGCTGCTCGATCGGCTGCCCGGCTTCGCGAAGCGCATGAACTGGTTCCTCGAGCACCGGCGCGATCTGCATCACCTCGTCACCGCCGCCACGCCCGGCGCGGACGGCGGCGTGCGGCGTCTCCTCGCGATCCCGTCGCCCGAGCGCCTCGCAGCGGTCCTGCGCCACGTGCTCGACGAGAACGAGTTCCTCTCGCCGTTCGGCGTGCGGTCGCTGTCGAAGTCGCACCAGGACGCGCCGTACCGCTTCGAGATGAACGGCCACGAAGCGCGCGTGAACTATGTGCCCGGCGAATCGGACTCCGGTCTGTTCGGCGGCAACTCGAACTGGCGCGGCCCGGTGTGGATGCCCGTGAACTTCCTCCTGATCGAGGCGCTCGAGCGATACCACTACTTCTACGGCGACTCGTTCACCGTCGAGTGCCCCACCGGCTCCGGCCGCCACGTCACGCTGCTCGGCGCGTCGCGCGAGATCGCGCGCCGTCTCATGCGACTGTTCGTTCCCGACGAGAACGGTCGCATCCCGAGCCACGGCGACGACGTGCACGCGCGGGACCTGCCGCCGTTCCACGAGTACTTCGACGGCGACACCGGACGCGGCTGCGGTGCGCGCTTCCAGGGCTGGACGACGCTCGTGACCGAGCTGTTCCGCGACGCGGCGATCCGCCGCTGACCGACGTCGCTCGCGGCATCCGCGCCGCACGGCCCGCGCTTCCCTCCGCGCGCGGCTTTCGTTCAAGTGGTCGCGTGACCCCGCGACCCAAGGAACGCACGCCGGCGACCGAATGCCCGCACTTCGGCCCGTGCGGCGGCTGCTCGCTCCTCGACCTCGATTACCGCGAGGAGATCGCGCTGAAGGAGGACGCGTTCCTCCGCATGGCGCGCGGCTCCCCCGCGCTCGCCGCCGCCGAGATCCTGCCGATCCTCGCGGCAGAATCCCCGCGGCACTACCGCACGGCGCTCAAGGTGCCGTTCGCGCGCGGCAAGCGCGGCGTCGTCGCCGGCTTCTTCGAGCGCGGCACCCACCGCATCGTCGACCTCGAGACCTGCGCGATCCAGGATCCCCGACTCACGCGCCTGCTCCTCGACGCGAAGGAGCTCGCGACCGCGCACGACGTCCCGATCTACGACGAGCGCCGGCACGTCGGGCTGCTGCGGCATCTGGTCGCGCGCGTGGCGCCCGGCACCGGCGAGCTGCTCGCGGGGTTCGTCGTGAAGGACGGCGGGCGCGCGGAGATCCGCGAGCTCGCCGCCGAGCTGTTCGGGCGCCACGAGAAGGACGGGTTGGTCGGCGTGCTCGAGAACGTGAACCCGGCGCGCACGAACGCGGTGCTCGGCTCGAAGTCGAGTGTCCTCGCAGGGCGCGGCGATCTGATCGAGGAGCAGGACGGACTGCGGATCCGAACCTCGCTGCAGTCGTTCGCCCAGGTGAACGCGACGCAGGCATCGGTGTTGTTCGCCGAGATCATCCGGCTGCTCTCGTCGCTCGGCGCACTCGCCGGCCGCCGCGTGGTCGACCTCTATTCCGGGTACGGGCCGATCTCGCTGCGCCTCGCACGCGCCGGCGCGATCGTGACGGCGATCGAGCGCAACGCGGTCGCGGTCGCGGAAGGCGAAGCGGCGGCGCGCGACAACGGACTCGCCGACCGCGTGACGTTCATCGCCGGCGACGCCGATCACGGACTGCGTGCGGTCGATCGCGCCGGGCTCGACGCGATCGTCGTCGATCCACCGCGCCGCGGACTCGCCCCCGGGATGACCGAGACGCTCGCGACGCTCGATGCGCCCGCGCTGCTCTACGTCTCGTGCGATCCGAACACGCTCGTGCGCGATCTCGAGTCGCTGCGCGGTTCGTTCCGCGTGACGACGCTGCGGCCGGTCGATCTCTTCCCGCGCACCGAACACCTCGAGACGATCGCTCTGCTTGCGCGGCGCTGAGCGCGGTCGTTCACTCGATCCAGAACGCGTCCGTCGCACTCGCGCCGATCGCCACCGTGCCCGAACCGGAAGCCGGCGCGGCGAACGTGCGCACCTTGCCGGCGCCGTCGGATGCGGTCCACAGCACGGTCCCGAACCGGGTGATGCCGAGGTCGCGCACGCCGGACTGAGCCACGCCGGCGGTCACCGCGTCGAGAGCGCCGGTGCCGAATCGGACGGCGATCGGGAACTCGGCGCCGTTCGAGAACGCGGCGCGGAACGCGCCGATGGTCCCGCTCGGATCGAGCACGAGCGAGTCGAGCACGACGCCGGGCGGCGCCGTGAGCACGGTCGCGATCGCGCGGTTCCCGACGGCCCACGCCAGCGAGTCGCCGCTCGCGGCGGACGTGAGGGCCGCCCACGCCGAGCCGCGCGGCCCCGGCGCGACGAGGTCGGGAGCGACGTCGAGGTTCGTGAACGCGACCTTCGCGGCGCCGGAGGCCGGGATGTCGAGGAGCGCGAAGCCCTGGCCCGACGCGGTGCGGTCGTCGACGATCCAGCGGCGGTCGCCGAGCGCGCGCGTCGCGTTCACTTGCAGCGTCGCCGCGTTCGGGAACGTCGGCGCGGTCGCACCGGACGTCGCGGTGAGGTTCGTCAGCGCGAGCGCGCCGCCGGGGAGCAGATCGGCGGCGTAGAGGTCGGCGCCGGTCGCGCCGCCGCGCGCGAGGAAGCTGAGCCGCGCGCCGCCGCCGTGCATCCCGCTCATCGCGTCGATCGAGTGCTCGAAGTTCGCGTCGCTGGTGATCTGCTGCGGCGAACCGGAGTTCGGCGCGGTTGCGATCATCCACAGCTCGCCGCCGAGCGCGGATTCGGTGACATAGCTCGCGAATGATCCGTCCTCGGAGAGCGTGAGTCGCGGCCCGTCCGTGGTGCCCGGCAGGAAACCGGGCGGATCGATGCGCGCCGGCGACTGCGTGCGGTTCCACGGCGCGGAGCCGTTCGTGATCACGTAGAGATCGACGGTCAGCTCGTCGACGCCGGCGAGGAACGCGAGCGTCGAGCGATCGGCGGAGACCGCGAACTCACCGACGACCAGCGGATTCGAGGCTCCGCCCGACGGCGGCACGGCGACCTTCGTGAAGGGCGCGCTGCCGTCCGCGGGAGCGCGCACCAGGCCGTCGTTCGCGACGGCGTACAGCGCGCCGGCCGCGAGCGCCATCGCCGCCGGGTCGAGGTCGAGGCCGCCCGCCGGCGAGAGATCGACGAGGTCGG
>CAZBOK010000066.1:0-15428 GCA_964493525.1 uncultured Phycisphaeraceae bacterium
GTACTCCGTATCACTCCAGTTCGATGACTCAGCTCGATTTCGCGGCAGCGCGCCTTGGCCGTCCCCGTCGACGTCGCCGAGCGCGAGTACGTTGGGAGATCCGATCGCCGTGGCGGACGCGATCGTGGCACCGAATCCGGGGCCGGGTGCGCCGGAATGCAACTCGACGGCTCCTTGATCCGGTGCGGCCGGGTTCGGGATCCCGACGAACGCATCGAGACGCCCGTCACCGTTCACGTCGTCGAGACCAATGCCGCGCGCGCCGATCGGCACCGCCGTGATCGGGACTTTCGGCGCGAACGTGCCGTCGCCATTGCCCAATGCGAACGCGGTGACCTCCATCTCGAGGTTCTGCGGGTTTTCGGTCGAGGTCGCCACCAGATCCAGGTCGCCGTCGAGGTCGAGGTCACCCGTCGCATATTGGCCGCCCCAGAACGGCGTCACCGGTCCGGGTGCCGTACCGAATCCACCGCTACCCGGGGATTCATAGATGACGAAGCCGGAGTAGATCGGCCCGGTAATGGGATCGAGTCGGATCAGCAGGTCGTTTGCACCGTCGCCGTTGAAGTCGGCCGCGAGCTGCGCGTTGTAGAACGGTCCTCCCGTCCATTGTGCAACCGGAGTGAACTGAGCGCCGCCTTGACCGCGGAATACACGAGTCTCAACAAGGTTGGAGACCATTTGGTCTTCGAGCCCGTCACCATTGAGGTCGGCAGCGAACGTAAGACTCGCGAACGATCCGCCGGTGCCGGTGGGCACGCCGCTCGGATAGCCGCCGCCCGGAATCGCCAGATCGCGGAACACGAATCCGCCCGACATCGATCCGACGACATCCGCGCGACCGTCCTCGTCGAGATCTCCGAAGGCGGCTTGCGAGTCCTCGACGAACAGATCGTCGATCCGCACCGCCGCGAAAGAACCGCCGCCGACATTGTGAAGGAATGCCACCTTGTTCGTCGTGGTGCTGCCGAGCAGATCCACTCGACCATCGCCGTCACCATCCGCCGGAAGAAGATCCAGCAGTCCGCCGGCGACCGGCAACGGCACCGGAGCGCCGAATTGGAATCCAACGCCTTGTGCGACGAAGAGAACGGCGCCGGCGGTGCCGACCGATGCAATCACGTCGGGCCGACCGTCGCCAGTTACGTCACGGACCAGGACGCCGTGATCCTCGCCCATGAGACCGGTATTCAGATCGATCTCAGATGTGAATGACCCTCCGACGTTCGGGAAGATCTTCACGACCTCCGGTGCTCCGCCGCTCCCGATCAAGTCGGCGAGGCCGTCACCGTCCACATCCGCGGCGGAGCGGGCGACGGTTGCGACGCCGACGATGTCCGTGGGCCCCGAGAACGATAGCGAGCCCGGTGCTGAGTGTTTCCAGGCGACGCGCGTCGCGCCGGCCGCTCCGCCCGTGAATCGGCGGTACACGACGTCGAGGTCATGATCGCCGTCGAGGTCCCCGACCGCGACGGAGTCGACCGCGTCGTTCTCCTGGATGAGCGGGACGGCGCTCATCACGCCGGACGCGGACACTCGAGCAGCGAGCAGTTCGAACGGCGCCGAGTCGTTTTGCGCCGACCAGTGGTGCCCGGCGACGAACTCGGCACGTCCGTCTCCATCGAGGTCGGCGGCAACCAGCGTTCCCGGCGCGTGCGAGATCGCGATTGTTCGCGCGATGCCGAGCGCTCCATTGCCGGCTCCGGGCATCCAGAACAGCGTCGAGGTCGGCGAACGTGCGGAACCGACGACGTCGAGGTGAGAGTCGCCGTTCGCATCCGCCATCACGAGGGCCGAGACATTGCGGGGCGCGGGGAATCCCCGCGCCGGGAACAGGTCCTTGGTCGCTGCCGACGATCGCCCAGTGACGGCGCAGAACGCGGTGATTGCGAATACGCGGATCGGGTTCATCGTGCCTCTCCGGGGGGTGGCTCGCGCGTTCGCAATGCGTGGGCCGTTCCACGAGACGCGGATCGGCAATTGGTTCGGCATCGCGCATCCCTCACCGCGGATGCGCCTGCCCGGCGTCGACTCGGGCACACGGCGTCATTGACGTCATGCCCCCCATCGCACGCGACGTCGCAGCGGGTCGGCGACGACGCTTCCGGCGATGACGTGTTCCGTGCGAGTGAGCCGCCGAGCTCTCTCGACTTACCGGCTTCCGCTGCCCCTGGCACCGCGACCGAGCCCGCCGTAATCCCCGCGGATCGGTGTTCGACGCGGAGTCCCTCCCGGAATAACTCTCCCGAGCAACCGCATCGACGCGGCACGTGACCTGCGCGGGCGGGTCGTGACGTGCACCCCTGCGGAAGGAGACTCACGGTGAAATTCGCGTTCGCCGTCATCGCATCGATGTCGATTCTCGCCGTGACGATCGCTCCCGCGAAAGCAGGGGGGCTCGAGTGGTACGGAGAGCTCGCTGGATTCAAGGTCGTGCCGGCGAATTCGTCGGCCGCCACCGGCCTCGCGATCGTCACCGCGACGTCGACGACAATCACCTGCCACATCTTTTCGAGCGTCCCCACCGGCACCGCGCGCATTCACTCCGGCGCCCCCGAAACCACGGGACCGAGCATCGGCACGATCCTCCCGTACAACACGCTCGGCGAATGGTACGGGACCATTCCGGCGACTGCCGCCGATCTCGCGGATCTCGGCGCGAACCACTTGTACGTGGAGGTCACGGCGGATCAGTCGAGTGACGTCGTCCGCGGTCAGTTGATCACGACATGGGAGACGTCGGGCACGGGCTGCGCGGGCGCCGCCGGCGTGCCGTGGGTGCTTTGCGGTCAGCTCCCCGCGCCGGCCAGCATGCTTGCGCCGGTGACGATCGGCAACGGCGCGCCGAATGCACCGGCGATCGTCCTCATCAACACGCTTCCCGCGAGCTTGCCGCTCCGAGGCGGATGCACGTTGCTCGTCGACCCGGTCGCGCCCGCGATCTGGCCGGTCAAGCTCACCGGCCTCGGAACGTACGTGAGCTTTCCTCCGGTCGTCCTGCCGGTGACGCTACCGACTCCGCTGGACCTGCATGTTCAACTCTTCGTCCTCGATCCGACCGCGGCCAACGGTCAATACTCCGCGAGTGCGCGTCTCACGATGCACCTGTCGAACTTCCCCGATTGACGCCCGGACCGAGATCGATTCGCTGTCCGTCGCAGAGATGACGTCGGGGTCGCTGGACCACGCGGGTTGCGCGTGACGATGGTCCTTGCGGGCGCGGCCGCGCTCACCAAGCGCAGCGAGCCTCCATCGCGGGCGACAACCTCCGCTGCGAAAGGCTCGCGTACCGGCCGGAGAATGAAAAGGCCGCGCGTCGCATCGCGACGCGCGGCCTTCTCTGTTGTCTGGTAGCGGGGGCGTCATAGGAGGACGAGGAGATGCGGGTTTCGTTGGCCGTTGTGTCACCGGATTCTGGTAGAAGAACGCCCCATTCTCGCTCTGGTTCTAGACTTGTGTCGTGTCACCGTCGCAAGCGTGACACGACTGGGGGTCGTAGGTAGACCTCGGGAATGCGACCGACTTCCCGGACACGCCGCGGGGATGGAGTCGGGCGCGCGAACGGGCAGCTTCAGCTCAACGGGCGGCTCGACGACCTGCTCCGCCATTACTTCCGTGTCGTACGGAGTGCGGCTGAGTTTCGGGACCCTGCGAATGCAGCGATCGGCGCGCTAGTCAGATTCCCCGTCGGCGCTGACCGTGGCCGGGCCTTTCCGGTCCTCGTCCTTCGCTGAGTGCCTCGCCAGCATGGCCTCAAAGTCCTCCGCGTAGTCGCCGAACTGCTTCACGACGGAGAGCTCGAAGCGACTGTCGCGCAGCTTCAGGAGGTGCACTTCGCCACCAATTCCGACCGGCGCTTTCTCCTCCGGCCTCTCGTCTTCTTCCTTCAGCGCCTCGAGCAGCGTCACGAAGAGTCGCTCGATAAAGCCCTCGTCCTGCGGTTCTTCGTCCATGAAGCGCGCGCAGAGCTCAACCGCTCGCGCGTGAATCGGCTTGATGCCGATGCCGTACTCGAGCCGCTCGGAAACGAAGCCGTTCTCGGAGCGGTACGCGAAGCCCGCGTAGCGTTGCTCTCGCCGGAGGAACCCGAACTGGTAAATGGTCGCGGTCGCAGGAGCCGCGACCCCTCTCTCGGCCCACACACGCTTGTGCTTCTCCCAGAGCTGCGGCAACCGTTCCGCCGCGAGTCGGTCGAGGGCCTCGAGGTCGATCGCGACGATGCTGCTCTCAACGAGTGAGTACCAGTGCAAGACCAGCTCAGCGACACCGGTTCCGAGGAGAACCGTTTGCGCGTGCGGGAGCAGGTGCATCTTGCTCGCGAAACACAGCGGCCGCGTCGAGCCGTCAGGCTCCACGGTGTGAACCAACGTGTCCATCCCGATGCAAACGCTCGCTTCTTCCAGTACGAACACGAGGCCCGTCACCGCTCACCTCCGACGAAGCGTCTCTGAGTTCCACCGTCCGCCGTTTCTCGAACGCTCGCTTCGCAGTTTCAAACGTCGCGCACACGGACTTGCGCCGCTTCGTCATGCGCATCGTTCCGCTCGTGGGCCGGTCGGTCCAGTAGTGGCCGCGAAGATCGAGCATTCCACAGACAAGTCCGCGTGGGTGCTTTCGATCTCGGTCGAAGACTGCCGGAAGCGGATTACTCGAATGGAGAAGCAAATTCGCAAGGTGTAGTGCCGGAGATGGGTGCGTGTTGCACCGGCCGCTTCGTAACCGCGTGCGCCGCATTTCGAATTGCCGCGATCTCGTTCGTATGCAGTGCCCCACGCGACACTCTAGGCGCGTTGAGATCTATCGGGTGCAGGCCGCTCAACACTCCTCGCCGCGGAGACCCGGCACCGTCGCACTCCATCGGTGCCGAGTCTGTCGCAGTCGACAGCCCCAACCATGGCATGCGTGTGATAACGTTGCGTCGCTCAGTAGTTGTCGTACCGAAAGTCGTCGATTTCCTCAACGCACGGCCCTCCTCGCACAATCAGATCCATGAACACAGAAGAGACTGGGCAAGCGGCATTCGGGTTCAGGTACCAATATGCTTTGATAGCCGTGTCATCAGATTTGGCACTAGTGATCACGTCGTCCTCGATGAAGACGATGCCGGCCAGCGACTGGGAAACCGCGAACGCCGTTTCGGATCCAGACATGTTGCCGAAGCGCGATCCGAATGTAGTTGGGTCGTGCTTGAATCCGCAGAAGACGCGCCGCGCAAGTGCGCGATAGTAATTCGTGTTGAACTTATTGAATTCAATCGTCATCCCGCCGGCCAACGGGAACGAAACGAAAAACAGGATCGTCGGTCGATCTTTGACGAACTTGTTCGCGTGCCGGAAGACAAGCGGATAGCGCTGAAGTGCGCGGCGGTACGGGTCGTTCGCAAACGTTGCTAGTGTGACGCCGGCATCCCAGAGGAATTTGTATCTGAGGTTGCTAACGATGGCACTCTGAGCGGCACGAGGTCGCCTGATAAGCTCGCTCGTGAGAGCGTCTTTGATGGTGCCATGCAGTTCGTCAACAAGTTGAGACCGTCGCGATTGAATCTCATCCGAATCGTTGTCGATCGAGTACTCTGGAGTAATGTTCACTGTGGCCGGTACGGGAAGTCCCTTAATGGATTCTTCAATGACTCCGTCGAGGATCTCGGCATTATTGTCCTTGAGGCACTTGACATCGCCGTAAGTATCGAATAGTCTTATATAAACATCGAGATTCGCATCTCCGTTCTTGCCGAGTTGACGGACGTACGTCCGCGCCGCTGCAACGTCCTGGTTTAAGTGGACTTCCGTCGCTGGAATCTCCCAGCTCGTGAGATAGTCGAACACTGCCAACTCAGCGCAGGCGCCTTCCCAGTTCTTCGCAACCTGTTTGACCTGCTCTAGGAGAGCACCGCGCGATGGATGGCGGACATCGAAAGCCGTATTTAATCGACGCAGCCGCTTGGTGAAATTCGTTTTGAAGGCGGACTCTTGGTGTAGCGCCATCGCCGAGAGCACGTTGTTGGATTGGGTCCACGCGTCCGGGATGGCCGGAAAGTCCCTACCGAAAACTTCCTGACACAGCGTGGCATAGTCATCAATGTTAGTCATTGGTCTGTTGCCTCCACCACCATCATCAGATCCCACCGTCCTAAGGCACTTCGGACACGCGATGAGCTCCGTCGCGGAGCCGTGCGGCACACGGGATTCAGGCGGCGCTGTCCGAAGCGTCGCCTCATCTCTTCCTACGCGGCGCTCACGTCCTTCGAGACCACCTTAGGTGTTCGGCCGGAGTGTACCGCACGCTTCCGATTGCGTCGCGCTGGGCGATGGTGCGTGTGCAGGCCGATCGAAGCTCGATCGCACGCACGCGCCAACCTCGAGCCGTTCCATTACGTCGCGCGAGGCGCCGAACTGTGTTCGAACGCCACCTCCCTTGATGCCCGCCGCTCCAGCCACCGCTTTCCCTCTGGACGGACTTGACTCATCCCCCGAGCGCGGGTCGGCTGTGGAAATGGAACCCGCCGACATCGACGCCGTCATGACGCGACTCGAACTCTTCAACGAGAAGGCCGCGAAGCTGGAACGGTCGCGGCTCTTCCGGCGGATGCGCCGCGCCGGCGTGTCGTTCCAGGTCCGCTTCGGCCAGGGACAGAAGACCCGCGCGTGGCACAACGCTCCCAAAGGGGAATCAGTCGACGCGTTTGTGCTCACCTATCGGTGGTTCGTTCAGGATCGAGATGGGATTTCGCTGCGGAGCATCGCGAAGTTGTTCCAACAACTTCCCGTTTCGCGCGAGCTTCGAAAGGACGTCGCCGCCGCTCGACGCGGGATCCGGCAGTACCTCAGCCGGCGAACGAGGATTACCATCAACGACCACACGCCGACGCGCGGCGAGGTCTGCGAGACGTTCCTCTACGGTGATCTGTCGCACGCGAACGCCGGCAAGCGGGCCACTTTCGAGAACTGGAAGGTCGGGCCCGTCACCTTCATGATGCTTGACGCCGAGTTCGTGCGCACGCTCGCGCGGGTCGCTTCGATCATCCTGTTCATCAGGGACACGAATCTCAAAGCGATTACCGAGCTTCGCGACGCGGTCGCGGTCTTGTAGGACAAGGCCACGGGGAGAGATCCGGGATGGTGAACAAGGAAGCCCGTCGGAAACACCCATACCAACGAGTCCGGCTGCGTCCGATCCCGACGCGGTACCAGCGGCGCGAGCTCATCGACGACGTGTGGATCATCGAGCACGTCCACATGCGAGATGGAATCACCATTCGGAACATCCGAACGGATCACGCGCGCCTGCTCGGGCGGGACCAGATCCGTGAGTTTCGCACTGACAATGCCCAGGGCGCCTTTGTCCTTCTTCGTTGCCAGCTCCACCTGACACGGCTCGCGGTCGAACTCGAGCCGATTGGCGATCTCTGGGGGCCCCGCGAACACGCGGACAGATCTACCGCAAAACACCGGCAAGGTTGAGCTGAACGAAGGCTGTCGATGTCAGGCTCGCATCCGCATCCAAGCGAACTCAACGATCGGCAGCGACGCATCCATCGTCGACTCACGGATCTCGTCTCGTTCGGCACAGCCAAGTGGTTTCACAACGCGTGCCGCATCATGGCGCGTCCCGACGAACACCACGCGGCAAGTCACCTGGTCGCTCATTGCCTTCGAGAGGTCGAAAGCGCGCTTCGCGGAGCCTTGAAAGCCATCCTTGAGGCAGATCCGAGCAAGGGATCAAAGTCGAAGGACACGCACGGCACTGCTGAAAAGGGCGACACACACGAGCGCGAAGTTCGCGCTGCTGCCCAGTTTCTTGGTCTGGCAACCACCCACCGCGCGATCGAGATCTGGCTTTCGCTCAGCGAGGGAGTCCTACCTCGTCGAGCACATCGCGACAATCTGCTCGATCCACGACCCATCGACGGTGAGTACCTGACGTGGTGGGAAGACGTCCAGCACATGCTCGACCAGGTGCTCGACCGCCTTGAAGCGCGATTCCTCGACGTACTCGCTCCGATCGAGCGCAAGCTAAAGGTGATCCCGACTCCGACGCTCGCGCAGGCGCAATGGTTCTTGAAGTACGTTCCGAACAACTTCCGTGCTCAGCAAACCGCACTCGCGTGTTGCAAGTCACCGGAGTGGTTGGCCGCGTTGGCGGAGGCGGGCTACTTCGATCGTCCACCGGAGATAGAGCCAGGTGAGGAGCCCGGCTACGTGCGCCACCCGCCTTGGGCGGCAGCTGAATACCTGCGTGAACTTGCGCCTCAAGCACCTGACATCGTCGCGCGCATCATCACGGCGATCGCCGGTCGCGGCAATCCACAAGCTCAACTTCAGATTGTGCATGTGGTACTAGCGCTCCCCGGTCCGCAGGCGGCAGCGTGGAGCCGCGCCTACATCTCCCGCCCCTCGACCGAGGTCCTTGACAGCGCGCTGGCAGACGCGCTGAACAAGGTAATCATTCACCTCGCGTCGAATGGACAGCCCGACGCGGCGTTAGAACTCGCACGTCACCTGTTCGCTGTGCAACGCGACACCGCGACTGTCGAACAGCGGGAGAAGCTCGGCCTCCCGCTCGTCCCCGATTTGCGTGGACGGTTTGAACTCTGGCACTACGAGAAGAATCTGAGCGAATCGACGCCGGCGTTGGCTCGTGCGTCTGGCATCTCCGCGCTCGAGATGTTCTGCTCTTTACTCGATCAAGCGCTGCAGATTCGGCGGCTTGAAGGTTCGGGGGATGGCGAAGACCACTCGACTATTTGGCGTCAGACGATTAGCGGTGATGGGCATCTCTCTCACGGCCCCCTGAACGCCCTCGTCTCGGCGGTACGGGACACAGTAGAGCTGCTGCTCACCGAAAAGCGCGCGTCGCTTGTGGATGCGTTCGCGGTCCTCGAGCGCTCCAAGTGGAGCGTGTTCGCGCGCATCGCCCTCCACGTGCTCACGACCCATCCGGACTTCACACGCGTCGAACGCGCACTTCACGAATGGGTTGCGACCCCCTTTCGCGATCTGGAGCCGGAGTACTACTACCTCGCTGAGGTCCAGTTCGCCTCTCTGGCCGACGATGTTCGAACTCAACTGCTCTCGGTCATTCGAGTTGGGCCTAACCCCGAGAACGTACGGAAGCTTCTTGAACGTGCTCGCGCCAACGCTGAGCGTTTTCTCGGCAAGACGCCACCACCAGTGACCGACGACGATGCATTGCGGTTCATACGGGACTGGCGATTGCGCCGATTGGCCGCGGTCAGAGTATCGCTGCCCCCCGAACTCAAGAGCGCCTACGACGAACTCGTGCGTGAATTCGAGCGCTCCGGCGAACCCGAGCCACGAGTGGTGGTGACTCAGTGGGAAGATACTGGGAATCCGGAGGCTCGGAAGCGGCTCCAACGTTTGACGCTCCGGAATCTAATCGGCCTCCTTGAACGCGCTGAAGGAGCCGCGGCCGTCGATGGCTTCGTGCGCGATGACTTGCTCACCGTCCTGGCCCAACTCATCGCCGCGGATCCGACCCACTTCGTTGCGGAACTCGCACGCCTCAGGTCATTGCCACCTGACGTCCAACGACGCGCCCTTGCCGGCATCGGTACTGCGCGAAATGAACAGCGCCAAGTCCCTTGGAGGGAAGTCCTTCAGCTGTGCCTCGCGCTCCTCGACGCGGATTCATCGAGCGGCGCTGCTAATAGCATCGTCCGTCTGCTGCAGGAGGCACTTGCCCGCGGTAGCAAGGTGCCGATTCCTTTCTCGCTTCGCACCGAGCTGTGGGAAGTGCTCAGACGTTTGATGAAGCACGCGGATCCCGGTTCTGATCGCGCACACTCCCGCGATCCGTACTCGACAGCGATCAACAGCGTGCGCGGGACCGCGATGGACGCGGTCATCTCCTACGCGTTCTGGGTCCGGAAGGGACTGATTGACGCTGCAGGGTCACCCATTCCGAATTCGTTTGAGCTACTCCCCGAGGTACGGAACGCGCTCGAGTCACACCTCGATCCTCGCATTGATCCGGCGCCCGCGGTTCGGTCCATGTATGGCGCGAATCTCTGGAACCTTCTCACGCTCGATGAAACATGGCTTCGCGCCAATTTCAGGAGAATCCTGTCCGAACAGGACGCAACGTTGTTCGCGGCAGCGTGGCGTGCGTTTGTCCTTGTTTCCCATGTACCGCTCGACTTGATCGCTGAACTGCGGCCGTTCTACCTGCGCGAGTTTGGCGACCTGGGAAGTCCCACGTCTGAACAATCACGCGAGTATCGTCGACGGCTGGCCGGTCACGTCATTCTGTACTACTGGCATGGGGTTGTCACGCTCAACGATCCGCTGCTTGCGGATTTCTTCTCGAAAGCTCGTCCAGATGTTCGCGGGCTTGCAATCAGCGCGGCCGGCCGCATGCTGTACAAAGAGCCAAGGCCTTCTCCCGACGTTCTTGAGCGCCTCCGTGCACTCTACGATTGGCGATTGGACGTCAACCGTACCGTCGCAGGTATTGATGATCGCCGCGCCGAACTCGAAGGGTTCGGGTACTGGTTCGCGTCGGGGCACTTCGACGACGACTGGTCACTCGAGCGCTCGACGGAGACACTCAAGATCGCCGGCCATGTCGAGGCCGACACCCTGGTAGCGGAGCGGGCGGCGCAACTTGCCGTGACACAACCGGGCCGTGCGCTCACTCTCGCTGATGCACTCGTTACCGGAGCATCGACGACTTGGCGAATCTACGCTGTTCGAGATGAACTCTTCACCATCGTCGCCCAAGCCAAATCGTCGGGCAATCCGGACTTGATTCGCCGTGCCGACGAGCTGGTCAATCGAATGGCTGCGCGCGGGGTGTGCTCGGCGTGAAAAGGGAGACCGGCAACTTCGGGGACATGACGAGCAGCAACATTCAACGTTGCCGCGATGCTACCAACATGGAGATCTGCTCTCTCCCAAATGCGCTTTCTTGGAGTCAGGCTTTCGCGAGGGTGCGCCGTCGACGCCTTCCGTTTTCGTTGCGTAGTTTGAACGCGTCTCGTCCATGATGGATGTGCGGGTGCTGCGGCGCTGCTCCGGGAGCGGGTCTTACTCGAACTTGGGTGTGACCTGGAGAGTAACCCTCAGCACGAGGCTACAGTTGTGTTCGGTGAACGACATGTTGATGGGAATGCTCATCGTTACCGTTCCGGCTATCGGCTCAAATGAAATTTGCTTGCCATATGTGGTTATCGACTTGTCGAGTGTATTGAACACCACGAAGCCACCCACGTAGGCCGTGGCGCTACCGCTCGAGACAGGCAGATTGAGCGCGCCCAGTTCAACAGGCGTTCCCTCGCCAATGTTCAGTATCACTTCGTTGGCCTGGTACTCATATCCGCCGTCGGTCCGATTCCCATGTTTAGGAAGCGGTCCACTGCCTTGCTCCCACTGAACCATCAAGTTCACCGGGGGCGGGGACCCAGGCGGAGGCGAAGTCCACTTGGAGAACTTCTCGCAGATGGCCGACGCAGAGACTCGCAGCGACGTGGCGCGCTTTTCCGGCACAGGCGCCTGCGCCGGAGGAGTGCGGTGCTGAGCGGGTTCTTCAGAACCACTCGCTGCTTTCGCAGACGGTTCTGCCTCGATGTAGTGCTTCAGTACGAAGAACAATGCGAGCACGATGACCAGCGAGAGCGCCAGGAGCGCATGCCAGCCGACCTGCTTCTTCACTTCATGCACTGAACCTGGCGCCTTGAGCGGTTCGAGTTCTGACACGCTTGCCCCCTGAGTCGGCCGCCTCGCGGAAGCAAGGCGGTTCCACGTAGTAGTACGGCGACCGTGAATCCGCGATTCAAGAGAAAACGCTGTGCCGCGGGGTCCACGCGCGTGCTCGCCCGCTCCCCCATCCCGGTCTCGGGTCTGCGTCGGGTATTTCGTGAACGCTCACGAACTCCGCGTCGTCGCGACCCGTGCTGAAGCGTCGCTCACCCGGCGCAGTGGCCTTGCCAAGGCGCGACTGCTTCAGTCGGGCTTGTGCCGCGTCTGCTTCGCTCTGCGTTGCGAAGTGCCACCAACGACGATGGACGAGACGGGCGATGTGGCCGGCCGGTTTGACGCTCCCGTGCGGCCGCAAGGCAAATGAGGCCGCGGAGTCGAGGTGCGTGAACCGGATTGGCCGGTTTCTCTGAACCTGCAGCCATGCCCGTCGAGCCGATCCGTACCGCGCGTAAAATGGAAGGGTCGCCCGGAAGTTCGCGCACTCGCTCCAACACGATCGCACAGCGATGTCCTAGTCTGCAGCGCTGTGCGCCGGAGCGACCGGATTCGTCGTCAGCATCGTTTCGATTGTGTCCGGCCGGCGAGACGGGCACTGGCGCGATCAGGCGACATCGATCTTCGCGATTCCAACCTTGAATCCGTACAACGCGAGCCGATCGCGAGCCGCGAGCAGGTCAAGCTTGCTGAAGAATGGCAACGACTGGTAGAGGCTCTTGTGAGATTTCGAGACGATCGCGAACACGACTTCGAAATCACCGGGCTTCGGGTTTCGCGCAGGATCAGCAAACTTGTGCGTCGTCGGCAGTTTGCCGTTCACCAGCCGCCGGAACTCCGGGTCCTGCAGGAACAATCGCCCGCTGACTTCGCCTTGCGCGAACAGGTGCGAGAGCGTGCTTGACCCGCCCCACCGCTTCACGTGGATAACTCGTTCGTCCTTTTCGTAGAGATCGCAGAACTCGATCTTGCTGCGCCCACCACCGCGCGGGATCAACTCGCAATCCATGAGCGCGAACTTGCCGTTCGATGCGCCCGCGACACGGTCGTTGTACGCGGTCTCCGTCTTGTCCTGGTAATTCGGCAGCAAGACCGCACTCGTTCGGACTTTCCGCACGCGGTCGTCGGTCTCTTTCACGAAGTCGCGATTGACTTCGAACCATTTGCCGCTTGTGAGCAAGTACGTTGCACCGTTGAGCGTGGTTTCGAAGTCGACGGACTTGTAGGTGCTCCACGAATCGACCGGTTCATCGGATGTCTCGAGCACCTGGAACACATGGCGCGCGCGAAGCGTATCCGCATCGACCGAATCGGGATCGCGCTCCCGAGCGAGGAACTCCCGAATGTCGAGATCGGGTTTGTTGTCACCCTTCTTCGTGTACCGAAAGCCCTCGGTCACGTTCCAATCGATGATGTGCGGGACCGCCAAGTAAAGGTTGTCGAACTGCCGGTTCCGGATGGCGTCCGTGAGTTGGCCATCGAGCGCGTTGCGAAGTGTGGGGTCCTTTACTTCGGTGATCTGCCCGACCCAAGGGAAGCGCTGTTGGTACGTCGTGCTTTCGAAGAGCGTCCGGAACGCGTGAAGTTGATCCGGCAACTTGGCGAGGTCGCGTGGCACGCGAGATCGCAGAGACTCCGCGCCGGCGATCGTGGAACCGAGCGCCTTGTCCGTCGGGATTCCGGAAACCGCCCGCAGCAGCTCGCGCTCGGGTTCAATTCCGAACTGCTCCGCGCTACCGCGTCGAGAAGTCTGACAGAGCGTGCGGCTGTTGATCGCGTCGAACCGCAAGCACTCGATGCTCTGCAGGCGGTCCGCGCCGATGCTGTTCAGCGTGACCTTGAGCCCGAAGTCTTCTTCCCACGTGCCGGGAAGCAGGAGCGAGCGCCCGTAGCTGTACGTCAGCGCGTACAGCCGGCCTCGGGTCCGGACGAGCAGGACCGCGGCAGTGTGTTGATCCCAGAGATCGGTTGGGAGGTCCGCATGGTTCCGGAACACGTCCAGCCAGCGCGGGCGAATCGGTACCGGCGGCTTGACGTAGAGGTCAGCGGTCCGCTGGCCGTCGAGGCGCACAGTGACGTGCCGGAGCTTTGCTTTGATCACTTCTTCCGGCTTGAGACCGGCCTTCATCAGGAAAAGAGTGATGCCTGTGGTCTTCTCGCGCATGGTTTCCCCGCTGTTGGTTCCGTCGAACAAGAACAGAATAGCGGTCGGCTTGAAATGCGCATATCCGGATGACCAGCATCCATGTCGCTTCGAAGGACTGCATCGACTTCACTCGTACTGATCGATTCCTTCGCCCTGCTCCGAGTGTTGCGCCGGTGCTGAGGTCTCTCGAACGCTTGGTACTTGACGCCGTCGAGTTCGATATCGCGATGTGCGGGCGATCACACAAGGTTCCCCTCGCATTCCAGGAGTACGGCTCTCCGGAAACGGCGAGCTTGCAACTAGCAATTGGCACAGTGACGCGGGACGACGGTGGCATGGTCGGATTGGCCCGTTTCTTGAGCCGCGGCCCGGGCAGACTCTCCACTCGACGCTCGCGCACTCTGAGCTGAGCTCACAGCACACACTCGCGTACTTATGTCCTTACCGCCCCAACCACGGCGCCTGCGTATGTCCGATAGTCTTCGTGAAGAACAGGGTCTTCTTCAGTCTCTCAGACCAACGCTTGACGTTCCGGTTGAGCTCCTCCTGGTTCACGGACCAATACGCCTCGCGCCCTGGGAGGATTCTATCGCGGTACTGCTCGAACAGCTCTGGCACCCACGACTTTGCTCGCCCGTCAACAGACTCGCGCATCACGCTATAAGCATCCAGCGCAATATCGGAGTCGGCCTCGGTAAGAAACACCGTTAACCAGTGTCGCGCGAATCGATTTCTATCATAGTGCTCGCGTGCGATACCATACACGCGTGCGAGCCACCCCGCGACTGGCGGGTTGGCGTTGAGACTCTCCCACAACCGGTCCGCGACGCTACAGCCATCGGCGAATGCCAGCATCGTAATCGCCCGCGCGCGACGACCTGGGTTGGCCGTCGACAAGTCGGAAGCGACGCACTCATATAGTTCACCTTGTCGCCCATACTCTTGGGCGCTGCGAACGATGTCGAAGACTTCCGAGTCAGTGGTTGCGGTGAGAATCACTTCACGCCTGGCATCGCCTATCGCCGGATGATCGGATACGCACACCGCCATCATATCGACGTCACTTGATCGCGCGGAAGATCGCTGTTGAGCGTCCTTGATCCACGTCAGGAGTCTCATTCCCAACTCCGGGGCGTGGTTGAGTAGGCTCCTGCAAATGTTCGGAAGTGGAAATTCGAATAGGAAAAACGTCGAGAACTCAGGAGCCCTATCCAGATACGGCTCAACTAGTTTCTTTGCCCACTCGGTACGGGCCGCAACAAGTGCCTCGGTCGCTTTCTCCATGTCTAACCAGTATCGCGGGTAGCTTCGGCTCTTGGACGTGATGGCTTCCTTCAATTCTGCGTCGACGAACGCGGCGAATGCATCGAGCGCTTCGGAGTTCGTTGGCTCTTCCGCAAGCCAGTAAGCACATGCTTGCGGATCGATGCGATCGTGAAGATCGGCAACGCGCTTATCTCGATGGCGCTGAATCAAAGCCAACGAACCAAAGATCCGCTCCGTCCGCTCCTCTGCCGACTTGGCACGCCACGCTGATTCGGCATGCACGTTCAACGCCAGCTTGTTCCCGG
>CAZBOK010000067.1:0-15400 GCA_964493525.1 uncultured Phycisphaeraceae bacterium
AGGACGAACCCGTCCTTCGGGAGCGTCGTGACCGGACTCACCGCCTCGATCACCGGGCCGCCGTGCATCCAGTCGTTGTAGCGCAGGCGATTCGCCGAGAGGTACAGCTTGCCGTCGAGCCCGTCGTCGCGGTTCAGGATGTAGCGCGAGTAGTTCGGGAGGTTCACCGACGGCGTCGTCGGCGTGAAGAACTCGAGCTCGTCGAACGTCCCGCCGGCCGGCGACTTCTCGCCGCGCAGGTCGCCGCCGACGAAGAACTCCTGGCCGATCGCCGTGGGCAGCTCGCCCGAGGGAAACTTGAGGACGCGCGTGAGGTCGCGCGAATCGATGTTCTGGTTCGCGAGCGCGTTCTCCGCGGCGGTCTCGCTCTGGTTCTGGATGTCGACGTTCGACACCATCTGCTGGAAGTTGTTCTTGAACGTCCCGGTCACCGCGGCCTCGAGCCCGATATGGCAGCACGAGCCGCCCCAGTATTCGGCGTCGTTGCCGCAGTACGAGAAGTTCACGCGATGCTCTTCGCTCGCCTTCGGCGCCGCCGACACGAGCGTGACGAAGTCGCGGGGCCCCGGCCGCGCCGACTGCACGTCCCAGCGCCGGTAGGTGCGCCACACCGGGAGGATCGACTCGCCCGCGGGATGGCCTTTCCGTCCGCTCGTCAGCACACCGCGGAACTGCAGCACGCCCGAGTTCAGGTAGGCGGGCTCGATCATCGCGTCGGACGCGATCTTCGCGGCGTCCTGCTGCGTCTCGTCGAGCATCTCGAAGTCGACCGCGCGCGCGACGGCGTCGGCGTTCGGGAGAGTCCCGGTCTTCTTGGTGTACTTTTCGGTGAGCTTCTGCCCGAGCACGTAGATCGCTTGCCGCAACCGCTCGGGGTTGTCGCGCACGAACGCACCGGCGGCGATCGTGTCGTAGCGCACCCACTCGGTGCCGCCGTTCGCGTTCGACGCGCTGGTCACGCTCGCGGCGTTGAACCCGATGCCGACCTGCACGATCTCGGAGCGCGTCCCGCTCGTGAGCAGCGAGTTCTGGTTGTTGTTGCCGCCGGTCGCCGGCGCCTTCACCTTGTTCTTCCCCCCGCCGTCGTCGCTGGGCGACGGGATCGTGAACTTGCTGCCGAGGTCGGTCGTCAGGCCGCCGACGCTGACCGAGATCGGGATCACGAAGATCGGCTGGTCGGGGTCGTGGTTGTTGGCGTCCTGTTGCAGGAACCAGCGCGACACGTGCGCGTGCGCCACGATGCCGGACTTGTCGATGTCTTTCGAGTTGGTCGTCGCCTTGCCGAGGTTCGAGAACGGCTGCCACTGGTAGCTCTTGACCGAGCCCGGAGCGCGCGTGACGCCGTTGAGCGTGGAGCCGTCGAACGACTGGTAGTGGATCAACTCCCCGAGCCCGATGATCGCGCCCTTGTCGGTGTGGAGCGCGCGGTCCCAGCCGATCAGCAGCTCTGTGCCGTTCGGGCCCTTCTGGCGGAAGTCGCCGCCGTCGGACGGCGGGGGCTGCGGAGACGAGATCACGAGCGCGAAACCGCCGCCGCGCTGGAACGCGTCCTTGAGCGCTGCCGCGCCGCCCGCGCCGCTCGAAGCTCCCGGCTTCGGCTTCGCGAGCGGAACCAGCGGGATCTTCACGACGGTCTCGTCGATGCCGTAACCGATCTGCGCGGGGAACGGCTCGGAGATCGCGATCGGCTTCTTCGTGTCGGGGCTGCTCGGATCGACCATCGCGACCGTGAACTCTCCGAGCGGCCCGCCGAGCGTCGCGGTGCCGTTCGCGATGACGTCCGACTGGAGGATGCCGGCGTAGCCGTACAGCTCGACCGCTTCGCCGGCACGGTGCGCGGAACCCTTCGACCCGCGCCGCGCGCGCCCGCCGAACCCGCCGCCCTGCACCGGCTGCACCGACAACGTCTTGTCGCCGGTCTTCACGACCTCCATCAGCTCGTTGCCGACGCGCACGACGCCGTAGCTCGGAAAGCCGCGCGCGTCGTCGACGTTCAGCGTCGAGTTCTTCCCGCCCGTGTACCCCTGCACGTTCGAGAACGGACCGTTCTGCTGCGGCGGCTGATCGAGCGACTGCGTGAGCCGCGTCTGGAACGCGCGCCGGCCGCGCGGCACGCCGTCGATCAGCATCACGAGGTCCGAGGGCTTCGTGCCGCGCGCGTAGCACGTGACGTGGTACGGCATCCCGGTCTCGAACTGGAGGCCGTCGTCGAAGTCGTAACGGATCTCCGCCATCTGCGTCGGCGATTCGGCGGCGGGCGCGCCGCCCTTCACCTGCGGAGCGCCGCCCGGCGCATCGGGCACGGTCGCGTCGGCGACGCGGAACACCAGCCCCTTGCCGTCGTGATAAGCGAACAGTCGGTTCGAGATCTCGCTCTCGCCGCAGTCGAAGAGGTAGTGCTCGCCCTTGCCCTTGCCGGGGATCCACCAGAACGAGACCGCGAACGGCTGCATCCACTCGCGATCGTTCAGCAGGTCGACGAGCTCGCCGTCGGGTTCGAGCGACAGCGGGCTCTGCTTCTCGAGGTCCCAGCCGTCGACGCTCTCGCCGTTGTACTTCGCGAGGGTGCGGCGCTCGTCGAAGTGGATCACCCGGTCGCCGCGGGTCGCCGTTGCATCACGTCGACCATCGATGCGCACCGGCGCCAGGCGCGCCGCGGGCTCCTTGCCCTGCTCGTCGCTGACGGTGTCGTTCGCGAAGCGCGCGAACTCGGTCCACGACACGTAGCGGCTGGGCGGCTCGTTCTCGCGGTCGAACGACTGTTCGTTCACGGGCAGCGTCGTCCAACGGCGGCCCTCGCGCGTCAGCCGCATCTGCTCCTCGAAGTCGAGCTGCGAGCGCAGGAGCGAAAGCTGGCGTCCGGGCGGACGGACCTCGAGCACTTCGCGCGCGAAGAGGCGCGACGCCTCGCGGCCCGCCTGCTGGTTCTCACTGACCGCGGATTCGAGCGTGACGACGTCACGACTCGCGAAGCAGAACGGCGCGGTCGATCCGAGGACGTTCGTGTCGAGCGGGTTCTCCGCGTTGCGGAGCAGCGCCTCCCGCTGTCGTTCGGTGAGCGCGCCGGACGTGGTGAGCTGGTTGACGATCCCGGCGAGCGCTTCGAAGCCGGCGACCGGCCGTGCATGGATCACCGCGTCGGCGAACCGCTCGGCCTGCATCTTGCCGATGCGTTCCGTCGATCCCGTGAGCCGCAGCCCCTCGACCAGCGCGATCAGCACGCGCCGGTGGCAGGCGTTCACGTTCACCGCCGCGCGCGCGAGCGACTCGACCAGCGCCTGATCCGCCTTGAACGAGTTCTCGAGCTTCTCCTGCAGCTCGATCCCCACGCGGCCTTCGTCGGTCTCCTCGGCCTTGACGACGATGCCGTACTCCTCGCGCTTCTCGTCGTGCACCCGGACCACGGTGCCCGCCGCGAAATTGCGGCTCCCGGTCACGATCACCAGCGGGACCTCGTCATCCGGACCGACCGCGAAGATCGAGCGGCACGGGCCGACGAACCGGCCGGGCGCATCGATCACGGAGTGCGCCGTCAGGAACGGTTCGACCGCGTCGATCTCGTCCGCGGTGAACGACACCTCGCCGAACCGCGCGATGTCCTTCAGCTCGCGCACGCTCGCGTAGGCCGTCCACTCGTGCTCTGCCGCCTTGAACGAGCGCGCCGTCGCGAGCACGACGCGGTAGTCGAGCACCGATGCGCCCGCCGGGTGCACGGAGCGCTTGCTGCTCTTCATCACCGTCGTGTCGAACCCGCGCGTGAGCCCCGTGAACGATGAATGCGTTTTCTCGCGGTAGAGGATCAGCTCACCGTCGATCCAGATCGCCCCTTGCTCCGGGAATGCGGTCGCGTCGTCGACTTTCACCTCGGACGAGTCGTCCGCCTTCAGGTCGACCGTGAGCGCCGCCGACTCACCGAGCAGGTTCGCGAGGAGGAAAGGCGAGCACGCGTTGACGTTCACCTTGCCCTGCTCGTCCTCGACGCTCACCGATGCGACCGTGCCGTTCGGATCGCCGAGGTCGACGCCGAGCTTCTTCGAGTCGAGCTCGACGGTCAGCTCCTCGTCGCCGTCGACGTGCGGGTTCGCGTCGTTCGCGCCGGCGATCGAGGCGAGGCGCTCCTCGCCATAGGCGAGCACCGAGCGCGTGTCCTGCTCCGCTTTCACCGAGTAGCTCGCGACCGCCGAGGTGCGGTCGTGGTTGCGCATCGACAACGCGAACGGCGTCGCGATCGCGACGAGCGCGAGCAGGACGACGATCACCGCCATCAACGCGATACCGCGGTCCGTCGAGCGAGTGCGCTGCGGGTTCATTCGACTTCTCCGAGCAGGCCGACCGTCACGGTGCGGGACCGCTGATCCTCCTCGTACAGGAGTTCCACGTCGACCGGGCGCGAGTGCCATGCGGCGTCGAGTCGACCGCGATCATCGAAGTGGACGATACCGGACGCCGCGATGCGCACGCCGTTCGGCAGCGGCGGAGAGTCGGTCGCGACGACGGCGGCGAACCGCACCTCGTCGATGCCTCCGACGTAGCCGCGCTCGGCCGCGCCGATGCGCAACGACGCATCGGGGTCGAGCACCGGCAGGAGCTTCGCCGGGATCTTCTTCTCCGCGCGCACGCGGCCGCCGACGAGCAGGGCGAGGACGCGGCCGTCGTAACGGGCCTCGAGCTGGTTCCAGCGGTCTTCGAGCAGCCCCGTGTCGCACTCGAGCTCGAGCGCGTCGGTGGCGTCCTCCGCGGTCGGCTTCACGCGGACGATCAAGCGCGGACGGAGGCCGTCCTCGAGCGACAGCGTGAACACCTTGCCCTTCGACGCGAGGACGCCGCCGCGCTCGTCCGTCGGCTTCACGAACAGGCTGAGCGCGAAACCCTGGTCGGCGTCGAACGACGGCGACCGCCCGAGATCGATCGACGCGCGCTCGGTGACGATCCACGCCGACTTGCCGATCGCGCCGTTCGCGCGGATCTCGATGCCGGGGTCGAGGCGCGCGGTCGAGGGCCACCCGCGCGACGCTTCGTCCTCGAAGTGCCAGTTGCCGGCGAGCACGAACCCGGACGCGGTGATGCGCTGGTTCTGCGCGTCGATCTCGACCTGCGAGGTCGCGCTCTCCTCGATCGCGAACAGTCGCGCCTGCCGCAGCGCGTCCTTCACCTGTGACACCGCGAGCGCGCGGCCGAGCGAGACCTTCTTGAACGCGCCGACGCCGATCCCCATCAGCATCGACAGGATCAACAACACCGTGAGCAGCTCGAGGAGCGTGAACCCCGCGCGCGTGATCTCAGCGGTAGGACGTGATGTCGTCGTCGGTGCCGTAGATGCCATCTTCGCCCACCGAGAGGATCTGGAAGGAATCGCGCGCGTGGTACGCGCCCGTCGCCGGGTTCTTCTCCGCCTTCACGAGGGCCGAGGCGCTGACCTCGGTGTCCGCGGCGACGAACTCGTATTCCTGGTCCTTGTCGTAATCGGAGTACTGCACGTACACGATCGGGTTGCCCCACGCGTCGACCACCTCGTTCAACGCCGGCTCCGGGTTGATCGTCGGGTTCGTCCCCTCGATGCGATCGCCGTCGGTGTTCGCGAGGTCCTTCTCTTCGGGTCGGTCGCCGTCGTAGTTCTTCATGAAGAACGCGACCACGAACGCCTCGATGCCTTCGTTCGTCTTGTTCGCCGACTTCACGCCGTAGTCCGAGAGGTGGTCCTTCGGGTAGTCGCCGAAGCGCGTGCGGTAGTTCTCCGCGAGCAGCTTCAAGGACTCGATCGTCGCGGTCGTCTTCGCGCGCTTTCCCGCGCCGAAGAACTTGCTCATGCTGAACGCCGCCAGCGCGAGCAGGAGCGCGAGGATGGTGATGACGACGAGCAGCTCGACGATCGTGAAGCCGCGGCGGGGGTCGGACGGAGCGCGTGGGATGACCGGCATCGCGGGCATTCTATGGCGTGAAACGCAAAGGAGTAACGGGAACGACTGCGCGCCGGGATCCGGCGCGAGGCGCCGGATCACCGGATGGTGCGGACGACCCGAGCGTTGCCGAACCAGACGTCGAGGTTCTTGCGGCCGCCGGCGCGGGCGAACGGCCCGCCTTTGAAGGCCTTCTTGCTCTTGCGCATCGTCGAGAACTCGATCGGGCCCTTCACGACGCGGTCGTTCACCTTCACGGCGAACGTCCCCTTCTCGTAATCGAGCCGCTCGATGGTGAAGCGGGCCGTCTCGCCGGCGGGGATCGGCGCGACGTCGAGCTTGGTCCAGTTCTCGACGACCGTCTTGCCGGCCTGCTCCTGCGCATACAGGTGGACGGTGCCGTCGGCGAAGCGCGCGATCGCGATCTCGAAGCGCGGCGGCCCGGCGGCCTGCCCGCCCGCGGCGGCCTCGAGCTGCAAGCGCACGCCCGCGTCGCCTTCGTTCCCCGTCCCGGCCGACACGTCGGACTCGACCAGCACCATCGACGCGCCCTCGATGTTCTGCTCGATCGTCGTCAGCTCGTCCGGGTCGGTCTGCCGTTGAACACCGGAGACGTGGACGCGGCCGTTCTCGAGCTTGTCCCCCACGGTCGGCCCGAACGACTGCGTGATGATCCAGTTGTTGCGGAGCTGCGCGCGATCGAAGCGGTCGGTCCACTGCTCCTTGTTGCGGTGGTCGTCGATCTGCTTCGAGATCCGGTCGGAGTACTGCTCGATCGCCGCGGCTCCGGCCTCCTTCGCCGTCGCGCGCGCTTCGCCGAGGCGCTGCAGCGAGCCGTCGACGTCGCCTTCGCGGTAGAGGCACCAGCCGAGTCCCGCGAGCGCCGCCGCGGCCGGCTCGCCGGTCGGCGGCGTGATCGCGGCGGTGAACGCGACCTGCGCGTCCTGCACCTTGTTCTGGCGGATCAGCGCGCTGCCGAGCAGCACGCTCACGGCCGGGTTGCCCGGCTCGCGGCGCAACGATTCACGGAGGTAGTTCTCCGCGTCGGCCGGCGCGTCGACCAGGAGCTTCGCGAAGCCGAGCTCGTTCAAGACGTCGACGATGCGGCCGTCCTCCTGCAGCGCGGGCAGCAGCTGCTCGATCGCGCCGGCGCCGTCGCCCTGCCGGCGCGCGGCGCGGCCGGCGCGGTAGCGCAGGTAGGAGTCGGTCGGATCCTGGACCTGCGCATCGGCGAAGAGGCCGGACGCTTTCTCGAGATTGCCGACCGCTTCCTCGACGACGCCGATCGCGGCGGTCGCGCGCGCCACATGGAACGGGTCAAGGTCGGCGGACTCCGCGAAGCGCCGGCGCGCCTCGCCGGCCTGGCCCGCGTTCAGCAGCGCCACGCCGAGATCGAACACGGCGTCGGCCCGACCCGGGTCGATCTCGAGAGCCGCCTGGAACTCGCCCTGCGCGGCGGCGAACTCGCGCTTCGCGAGCTTGACGACCCCGGCCACGACGTGCGATTCCGCATCGGGCAGCCCCATCTTCACGGCGCGATCGATCTGCGCCTCCGCTTCCGGGATCTGACCGGTGACCAGAGCGGCGCGCGCCGCGTCGACGCGGAGCTTGAGGCGCATCTCGGGCGGGACGCCCTGCACCTTCTGCGCGCGGTCGAGCACGGACATCGCCTCGGCCCCGCGCTCGGCGACGATCAGGAGGTCGCCCAGCTCGTCGAGCGCATACGCGTCGTTCGGATTGTTCCGCACCGTCTCGTTCAACGTGATCTCCGCCAGTCCGGCGAGCCCGATGCGCCGCAGCACGCGCGCGCGCCGCGTCGAGAGGCGCGACGACTCCACCTTGGCGGCCTTCGCATCGTCGTAGACCTTGAGCTCGCCTTCGGTGTCGGCGTCGCGCTCGCGGCAGATCGCGAGCAGCTCCCACGCGTCGGCGTTGCCCGGGTCGAACGAGAGCGCGGACTTCACGAACTGCTCCGCGCCTTCCAGCGCGCCTTCGGAGTCCTCGTTCCACCAGTCGAGGCACTTTTTGCCTTGATCGATCTGACTGCGGACGTTGCCGGGGCCCGGCTTCATGTCGCGCCACGCGAGCTTCACGCGGTTGCGCACCGTGTCCGCGATGCCGAAGCCGACCGTGAACGTGCCGCCGCCTTCGAGTTCCTCGCGCGCGACCGGGCCGTGCCCGATCGTCTTCAGCGTGCGGCGATCGATCGACTCGAACGTGATCGCCGTCTTTTGGTCGTCGATCAGCGCGAAGCGGTCGGCGTTCTTGATGTACCCGAACACGCGCGGCGAGTTCTTGCGCTTGATCCAGTCGAAGCGCGCGAGCATCGCCGCGTCGTCGAGGTTCGACGTCGCGCCGGACGCCTTCGCGGCGGCGTCCGCGGGCTTGTCGAGCGCGGCGTTCAAGCCGGCCGAGCGCGTGTCGACCTTCGGGTCGTCGCCGTTCCCGCTGTCCGCCGTGCCGGCGGCTCCGCCGTCCCCCGCCGCGGCCGCGGAGTCGACGATCGGCTTCGGGTCGCGGCGGAAGAGGCGCGCGTTCTCGGCGGCGGTTCCGGGCGACGGCATCGGTCCGACCGAGCCGATCTCCGCGAGCGGCGGCACGTCGAGCGCGAGCGGCGGCAGCGGATTCCAATCGCGCGGCGGCGCGAACACGTCGCGACCGTCGCTCTCGGGGCGCGGCTCGCCCTTGCCGATGAACGTCACCTCGGGGAGCGGGGTCGACGGCGGCGCCTTCAGCGCCTTGCCGGGCGGGAGCGCGACCTTGCTGTATCCGCGGCCGCCGAGCCCGATGCCCAACCCCGCGATCGCCAGGGCGGCGATGAACAACCATTGTTCGCGGTTCACGCTCACGATCGCGCCCCCGTCTCGGGTTCCGCGACGATCGTCAGCCCCGACACCGTGAGTCGCAGCGACAGCATCCCGCTGTTTTTCTTGTCGTCCGACTCGAGCTTCATCTCGTCGATCGTGAGGAAGCGGTCCTCGCCCCGCGAGAGGATGTCGACGACTTCCGCGAGCGCCGCGGCCGAGCCTTGGATGCGGAACTTCACCTGCAGCCCGTCGAGGAACGCGCCGATCTTGTCGTTCTTGTCGGTGCGACGCCCCCGACGCGCGTCGAGCATCTCGATCTCGTCGACCTTGCGCGCTTCGCCGAGGATCGACGCAGTGACCACCTGCTCGACGATGTCGAGCGCGGAGAGGCAGCGCTGGATCGCTTCGCGGCCGGACGGCGTGAACTCCGGCATGCCGAGCGACTCGTCGACCTGGATGTTCCGCTGCGAGGCGATCGACACCAGCTCCTCGCGCACGCGCGCGCGCACTTCGTTGAACACGAGGTCGGGGCTCTTGCCGGACGGCGGCAGCACGAACTTGTCCGCCGTCTTGAACTGCATCCGCTTGGTCAGCTCGGCGACCGTCTTCTCCATCGCGTCGTTCGCGGCCTTCATGCGCGTGACTTCAGCGGCGGTCGGCGACTCGGTTCGCCCGAGTTTCGTCGCGAGCGATTGCGCCATGGCGCGCTGGTGGCCGACGTCCCACGTCGCGCTGATGACGGTCTTCGCGATCAACAGAAGCACCGCGCCGCAGCCGACGCCGAGGATGAATCGGCGATTGCCTTGCCAGACGTCGTTCAGATCCATCAGCGCTTCGCCTTTCCGGGCGCTGCTCCATCGGCCGGTTTCTTGGCGCCGTCTTCCGCACCGGCGTCGACCTCGGTCGCGGGCGGCGTCTTCGAGTAGTTGAGGGTGACCGACCACTCGAACGCCTTCTTCGCGGACGCCGGGGCCGTCGCCGTCTTCGGACGACGGCCGAGGAGCGGATCGGCGCCCAGCTCTTCGGCGAACTTGTTGAACGTCTCCTCGATGCGCTCGGCGCTCTCGCGGCCTTCCCCCTTCACGATCATCACCGGCTTCATCGCGTCGCCGGTCAGGCCGAGCTCGGGGTCCTTGCTCTTGGTCAACTCGACGGAGGTGACGAACAGGTCGACCGGCAGGTGCTTCTGCAGGAGGACGAGCGTGCGCTGCGCGCCGGTGCCGGCGACGACCTTCTCCTCGAGCGCGAGGATCTTCTGCGTCAGCACCGCGCTGCGATCGACCTCCTCGCGGAACGACCGTTCGCGCTTCCCGCGCACTTCCGACTCGGCGCTGAACTGCCGCACGTCGGCGGAAGCGCGCTCGTACGCCGCCTTCGCGGTGACCGCGTCCCACGCGAGCCAGCCGACGATCACGAGCGACGCGAGGATCGAGAACAACGTCCTCTCGCGGAACGCGCGCGCGCGCTTCACCGACGCGGGGAGGATCTCGATCGAATAGGCGTTCGCGGCGACCGCGCTCACCGCGAGGCCGAGTGCGACGACCGAGGTCGCGCGCGTCAGCGGATCGAGCTCGCCTTCAAGACCCGACACGTCGGCCTTCTCGAACGGATCGAACAGCTCCACCGCGCAGTCGAGGTTCGCCGCGAGCGAGCGATCGAGTCCGATCAACCGCGCGGTTCCGCCGCAGAGGAGGACCTTGTCGAGCTTCAGGTCCTTCATGCCGGTCTGCGTGCGCGCGAACATCACCGACGACTGGATCATCGAGAGGAGCTGGCCGCTCGCGCCCGCGAGCGAGCGCGACACCTTCTCCTCCTGGGCGGACAGGGTCTTCTTCGACGACGAGTCCGGCGGCGAGAGGTCGGCGAGCTCTTCCTTCAAGGAGCGCGCCTTGGCGCGGCCGACGTTGAACGACGCGACGAGCGCTTCATCGAACAGGTCGCCGCCGCCCGACAGGTTGCGCGCGAACACGAGGTCGCCGTCCTTGGCGAGCGCGATGTCGCTGTTCTTGGCGCCGATGTTGAGGATGAGGACCGTGCCGGTCGCGTCCTCGAGCGTGCGATAGAGGTTGTAGATCGCGATCGCGTTCGGCGTGAATGCGCGGACGGCGAGGCCGGCGCCGTCGAGCACCGCGCGGTGCGAGGCCATGATGCCGGGCTTCGCGAGCGCGAGCAGCACGGTGTCGTCGTTCGACATCTCCGACGCGACCGGAACGAGGTTGAAGTCGGCCGACAGCTCCTCGCCGGACTGCGACGCCATCTCGTTGATCTCGAACTCCATCAACTGACGGAGCTGCCAGTCCGGGACCGGCGGAACCTGCGTGTAGCGCAGCACGACGTCGCGGCCGGTGAGCCCGCAGGTCGCCGCGCCCTTCACCTTCTCGGAGGCGAGCAGATCGCGGAGCTGCGCGCCGATCTCCGCCGGGTCGACTTCGTCGTCGCCGGCGAGCGGGAGCTGCACGAGCTTCTGGACGCGGATCGTGCCCTTCGATTCGGAGACGACCGCGACGCGGACGCCGCGCGAGCCGATGTCGATCCCGATGCCGGTCTTGCTCACGGGCCCTTGCCCTCCTGCTCGGCGGCCTTCGCGGCATCCGACCACGGGTAGCGCTGTTTCAGGAAGTCGCCGATCTCCTGGGCGACGCGCGTGCGCGGCGGATCCTGGTGCTTCGCCGTCCGCATGCGACGGAGCAGCGCCTGCGCGGCGCGCTCCTCCGCGCTCCGCGCCGTCGTCTCGCGGTCGCGCGCGAGGTCGGCCTGCTGCTGCTTGAACTGTTCGGCGGCGGGAGTCCCGGCGAACGCGCGCTCCGCGTCCGCCGCTTCCTTCTCGGCGTCGAGGTACGCGCTGCGACTCTTCAGGAACGCCGCGCGGTCGATCGCCTGCGCGACGGTCGCCGCGCGCTGATCGCGCAGCTTGAGGATGCGCTCGCTGCGCGTCGCCGCCTCGGTGAGGATCGCCTCGTCGAACGGGTACTCGTTCTGGATCTGATCGAGCACCGTCAGCGCTTCGCCGAGCGCGCCCTTCGCTTCGGCGTCGCGCGCCTTGCCGAGCAGCTCGCCGGCCGCGGTCTTCTCCGCGACGAAGTCGACCTGCATGCGGATCGTGAGGCTGCCGGAGAGCGGCGGCGCCGCGAGCTCGATGCGGAAGCGGTCGCCGTCGCGACGACCGACGACGCGCACGGCGGGCGTGAACGTGCAGCGCACGCGCGCGGACGGCTTGCCGAGCACTAGGCCCGCGACGTCGGCCGACTCGAAGGAGTCCTGGTACGGCTCGATCTTCCTCTCGTGGACCACGCCGATCGGCTCGTCCGTGAGGCCCGCGAGCACTTCGATCGGGAGGCGGACGGCGGTGATCGCACCTTGCGGCGCGTTCTGCCACTGGACGCGGACCGTCGCCGACTTGTCGTCCGACTCGAGGCTCGACGCGAAGTCGGCGCTCTTGCCCGCGACCAGGCCGACCGCCCCACCCGCGCTGCCTTGATGCGCGTCGAGGAACAGGCCGACGTCGTGCGGCAACGGCGCGGCGGGAGCGTCCGTCGAGTTCGCATCCGTCGGCGGCGGCGACTCGAACTCGGTCGGCAGCACGCGGAACATGTCGGTGCCGCCGCGGCGCACGAGCACGGCGGAGCCGGTGTGCTCGAACTCGAACTGGTTCACCGTCTTCGTCTCGGGCGCGGCGATCCCGGCTTCGAACACGCCGACGTCGTCGAACGCCGCGCTACCGGTGCCGCACGCGACCAGCACGATCGCGAGTCGATCGGCGCCGGTCGGCGGCGCCAGCTCCGCGTCGATCGTCTGCCACGTGTCGCCGCGCGCGGAGCCGATCGGCACGCGCACGCGGAAGTCCGGCGCATCCTTCTTGGTGAACTCCGCCGCGAGGATCGCGACCGCGTCGCCGCTCGCGCGCGCAAACGCCGTCGCGCGATAGCGTCGTCCGCTGATCTCGATCGGGTCGCGCAGCCGAGCGACCGCTTCCGCGCCCGCCGGCTCGCCCTGGTACGCCTGCTGGCCGGAGTGCGCGCGCAGCGAGACGGTGAAGCCGTGCGCCGCGCCGCCGAGGATCTCCCACGCCTGGCTCGGCTCGGGCTCGCCCGCGACCGACTCGAACGACCATCGTTCGCCGAGGAGGTTGCCGGCCGGCGCGGGCGCCGCGGCGACCGCGGCCGACTTGCGCTGGACCTGCCACCAGAACCAGCCGGCGCCGCCGGCCGCGACCAACAAGAGGAGGAGTCCGATCGCGGCGAGCGGGCTCTTCTTCGGCGCCGCGCGCGACGGGAGCGTCCGGCCGGTGGGATTCACGGCGGGTGCGTCGATCAAGGTCCGCGTCGCGTCCTCGGGCCGCTTCGCCTCGAGGTTCGGCAGCGGCTTGGTGACGTCGACCAGCACGAATTCGCTGTCGCCGATCGCGACGCGGTCGCCGTGCGAGAGGACGATCTCGTCGATGCGCTTTCCCTCGAGGAACGTCCCGTTGGTCGAGCCGAGGTCGCGCAGCACGGGGCGCCCCGCTTCCACCACCACTTCACAGTGCGCGCCCGAGACCTTGCCGTCCTTGAGGATGACGTCGTTGCCCGGTTTGCGGCCGACGGCGATGCGCGTCCCGCCGAGCGGGATCCGCTCGCCGACCTTTTCGCCGGACACGAACGCGAGGAGGAAGCTCGTGGTCGCGGCGTTCACCGCGCGCGACCGCAGGTTCGTGCTCTCGTCGCCGAGGAACACCATCACGACGCCGCCGATGCGGATCTTGTCGCCGTCGTCGATGCGGACGCGGTCGATGCGCTCCTCGTTGCGGTAGGTGCCGTTCGCGGACTTGAGATCCTCGAGGATCCAGAGATCGCCCTCGCGCTCGAGTCGGCAGTGACGGCGGGAGATGCCCGCGTCGTCGAGGAGGAGCTCATTGCCCTCGTCGCGGCCGATGCGAAAAGGATCGGAGAGCGCGACGTCGCGAGGAGGCGCGCCTGCTTCGATGCGGAGCTTCGCCATGAATCGAGACCGCGGAAATGGAAGTCGGTGGTTCTACCAGCCGTCCGCAAGGGACACAACGCCGCGTTCCGGCAGCACGCAACGCGCGTCCCGACTAGCGATTCCGATCGCCGGTGTAACCGCGCGTCAGTTGCCCGACGGCCCCGACGCCGGAGTCGCCGGGAGCCCGAATTCGAGCCGCAGTTCCTTCACGCGCGCGCGCGCCCACTCGGCGTCCACGTCGCCGTCCGCGGCGAACTGCTCCATCACCTGGCACCACTCGGCGAGAACTTCCGGGTTGCGCGCGCAGAAGTTCTCGAGGTGGACCTCGCGATCCTTGCGCCCGATCCGACTCGACGCGAGCGCCACGATCGCGATCAACATCGCCACGCCGACGAACGCGATCGAGTTCACGCCGCGCACGCGGTCGGCGTTCTTCCGGCGGTTGCGGACGACCGCGTAGCCGAGCACGAGGACCGCGATCGCGCCGGCCGAGAACACCAGCGTCGCGTCGAGCCACCAGTCCCACCGCACCCGCACGTCGTCCCGCAGACCGAGCGACGACACGAACACCTGCCCGTCGTCGTCCACCTCGCGCGAGTAGGTCCGCGGCTTCTTCTCCTCGCGCGCCGGCGACGCACGAAACCCCTTGCCGCCGAGGCGGTTCTCGTAGACGTAGGGGACTCCGTAGATCGTGCGGATGTCGTTCGTCTGGCGCAGGAAGGCGCGGGCCGGCTCGAACTCGCCGTCCTCGCCCGACATCAGCGCTTCGCGCAGCCCGGTGACCGACTCGAGCCCCTCCTCCGTCGTCGGATACCGCCCCACGGTCCGCTTGTATTGCAGAAGCTTTTTCTCGACCACCTCGAGCTGGTCGCGCTGGAATCGGATGATCGCTTTCTGGCGTTCGCGCTCCGGTCCGTACCGGCGGTCTTCGATGACGCTGGTGCAGATCAAGAGCGAGACCAGGATCAACAAGACGTCGAGGGGCTTCACGTCTCCTCCGGCGCGCGAGGATAGGAACGCACGGTCGACGCAGGAAGTGCGGGCCTTTGAGTCGAAGCGCTGCCCGATAGAGTGACGGTGGAGTCGCGATTGGCAACGGCACGGTTGAAGATCGAGAGCGGTGAACTCGCGGGGCGCGAATTCGAGCTGTCGCGCGAGCTGGTCATCGGGCGGGCGAAGAACTGCGACCTCGTGTTGAACGACGAGTCGTGCTCGCGCCTGCACGTCCGGCTCGCGCCCGACGGCACGAACTGCCGCGTCGAGGACCTGAACTCGACGAACGGGACGTTCCTGAACGGCGAGCGCGTGTCGAACGGCTCCGCGCGCGACGGCGACGCGATCCTCGTCGGTGGGACGACGCTGCGGTTCCTGCTGCCGCGGTTCGATTCGTCGTCGACCGTCGTGATCGCGGGTGCGGCGCGCGATGGCGCGAAGGTCGCGCAGGACGTCGAGCTCGATCCGCCGCCGGTGCCGAAGGACCCCGCGCTCGTCGCGCAATCCCTCACGGCGCTCGAGCAGTTGATCGAAGCGGTACGCGGGACGCCGGACCGGCTGCTCGCGGCGACGACGCTTGCCGAGCACTTGCGACGCTCCGTCGCCGGCGAGCGCGCGTTCATCGCGCTCTACCGCGCCGGCGCCGATTCACCTCAGTCTGCGACGATCGTCGCGGTGCCCGAGATGCACGTCGACCTCGAGCGTCCGTGGGTGCTGCGCGCGCTGTCGAAGCGTCGGGCGCTC
>CAZBOK010000068.1:0-15373 GCA_964493525.1 uncultured Phycisphaeraceae bacterium
AGAGCTGCAGCCCCTCCTCCTCGGTCGCGTTCAGCGCGTCCGGATCCCCGTCCAGGTAGCGGCGGTAACGCGACCGCGGGCGATCCTGTGAGCGAACGAACGCGGCGAGCGCGGTGCCGAGCCGCTCCTCCGTGATGGAGGCGGCGCCGTCTTCCGGGGCGCCGAACGCGGCGTCGAAGCGTCGCCTCAGCGTCGCGTCGGAGTTCAGCGCGCGCACCGCATCCTCCAGGGAGAGGCCCATCTCCGCGGGGTTCTCGATCGGAGCGAGGCAGCGCTCCTCGAGACAGAGCGCGACCGTTTCGAACGCCGCGGCGCAGCCGCAGACCGCGGAAACCGGCGACGGATGCCGGTCCGGCAGGATCACGCGCGGGCCCGGGAAAGCCGCCACGTACGCCGCACCCCACAAGGTCGGAGTGTTTCGCGCCAACAGCGCGTCGAGCACGCCCTTCGATCGCGCGAAGCCGTCGGTGAACGCCCGCGCTTGCGAATGGCAGTGGGAGCAGCTGATCGTCCCCGTCGCACTCAGTCGAGTGCTCGAGAACATCTGCTTGCCCAACTCGACGACGTCGCAGCGATCCTGCGCGAACGTGACCGCCGTGAGCAGCGCCACGGCGCCGATCGCGACGCCGGACCGTGAACCGATGCGAGCCGACCGGAGGATCGTTCGTGCGCTCATCGCCGTGCTCCCGCGTTCTGGACGCGGGGCGCGCGCCGAGCGAGCGGCGTGCCGTGCGATTGAAAAGGAGCGGCGCCACTCCGGACGGAGCGACGTTCAGCCGCCGAGGATCCAATGCAGGCCGTTCGACTGGGCCGTGTGATTGAAACCGGCCGCACCGGGATCGACGAACATCGCCTGGAAGTAAACGCTCGCGCCGCACGACGCCACGCCGGCGACCAACGGCACAGGAACCGTGAGTGATCCGGTGCCGTCGAGCGCGGGAAGAACGACGGTGGCCGTCGGTGTCACGAGCAATGTGCCGCCATCGAACGGAATGGACGCGCGGGTCAAACCGACGATCACGAAGACCGGGCCTGTTGCGGGCCTCCCCCCGGTGATCGTCAAGTCGCTGACGGTTCCCAGAGCGGGAGGAGACGTCGACGTGAGACTCGGAGTCCCGATCGAGCCGGGTTTGCCGATCCCGAACGGGGTCGCCGACGCGAACCCGTCGCAGCTCCCGAGGTAGATGAACGCGGCTCCGCCGGAAGGCACGAGTCCATCCGCGAACGGTGCACCGACCACGACGTCCGCGAACCCGTCGCCGTTCTTGTCGCCGAACGATGCGACCGACGAACCGAATTCGGCGCCGGCCTGATCGACTTCGCCGATCCACGACGGCGTCGTCGCCGGACCTGCCGGCGATCCGAAGTATGCGTACGCGACTCCCTCGTCCACCTGTCCCGCATCGAACAACGGCGCCCCGACCAGAACATCCGCGAAGCCGTCGCCGTTCACGTCCTGCGCGGAGGCGACGGATGCGCCGAGGTGCGCGTGATCTTGATCGCTCTCGACACTCCAACTCGCAATCGATTGCGGCCCGTTCACGGAACCGAGAAAGATGGAGGCGCGGCCTTCGTTCGGGTTACCGCCATCGAATCGCGGCGCCCCGACGATGACGTCCGCGAAACCATCCCCGTTCACATCACCGGCAGATGCGACCGACGCCCCGAGATCGGCATCGACCTGGTTTCCTTCGACCGACCATGCGGGGGTCGTCGCGAGTCCTGCAGCGGACCCGAGGTACACGGATGCACGGCCTTCGTGACTCTGGCCGTTGTCGTACAGCGTGTCGCCGATGATGACGTCGGAGTACCCGTCGGCGTTCACGTCTCCCGCGCACGCGACGGATTCGCCGCGAACGATGTCGGAGGGGCTCGCCGCCGGTGTCCATGCGGGTGATGTCCCGAGCCCCGCAGCGGACCCGTGGAATTCCAATGGCGCGCCGCCTCGTGCTCCCGAGGAGGCCGGGCCGAGCGCGCCGACAATGACGTCCGCGAATCCGTCGTCGTTGACGTCCCCAGCGCTCGCAACGCTGATCCCGAACGCCACGCCCACAGGGTTTCCTGGTGACGGCCCGAACGTCCAAGACGGCGCGATCGACGGACCGATGATCGTTCCGAGGTGCAGCCACACGCGACCTTCGAGGTTGGTGCCGTTGTGGAAGTGCGGCGCGCCGACGATCACGTCATCGCGCCCGTCGCCGTTCACATCTCCCGCGCAGGCGACAGTGCTTCCATAGGCGCTGCCATCGTCGTTCGATTCCGAAGACCAGTTGAACAAGCCGAATCCGCTCGCGGTGCTCGTGTACTCGAACGCGCGTCCCTCGGTGGGTTGGCCGTGGCTGTAGAAGCTCGCGCCGATCAAGACGTCGGACAGTCCGTCGCCATCGGCGTCTCCGGCAGACGCGACGCAGACGCCGAACCTGCTGAATCCCTGATCGCCGTGCAGAGTGAAAGCGGGAACCGATGCGAGCGGGTCGACGACGATCGGATATCGAGCTCGATCATCGTCCACGCGGAGCTGAATGCACCGCCCGGCGCACGACATCCTGGATGCGAGCAGCCGGCCGTCCGCGTCGCGTGCTTCCAGGTGGTCATATCGAAGGCGCACGACTCCATCGGAATCAGAGAAGTCGATTCCTTCGGCTCGGATGGCGCCAGTTAGCGTGCCCGTCGCCTCGAGATCGAAAACGAGTTCGCCCGTGCCTGCGGGCGGCCGCGCGAGCGTGAAACCTTGTTCGAGCCCCCGCGGATCGCGCGTGTACCACTCGACGAGTTCGCCGCGGGAGAAGTCGATGCGATCGCCAGTGAGCGCGGGATCGGCAGCGAGCGGCGGCGAGAGCGTGCCTTCTCGCCCGAACGCGACGAGGGCAATGGAAAGTTGATGACTGGAGGCCCCGAGGTCCAGAGTGAGGATCTGCACGCCGCTCGACGTGAACGACGCGCGAAGGGGTTCGAGCCGAGGCACCGCGCCGCGCGCGAGAGCCGAGCAAAGTGCAATGCCAACAAGCGTCGATTCGAGCGTCCGGCAGACACGCATCGCGTTCTCCCTCGGCGCGGAACGATCCCGCGTGGCCGAGGACGCTAACACGAATCGCGGCGCGGCGCAGGCCGCCGCGACGGTCAGAACCCCGCGCGGAGCGACTGCTCGACGTACTCGATGAAGCGACCCGGCAGGAGGCCGAGGCCGAGCGTCACCGCAAGCGTGACGAGGCTCGCGAGCGCGAGCCACTGATCGCCGACCGGAGGAGCTTCGCGCTCGCTCTTCACCGGCTTCACGTACATCACGATCAGGAAGCGCAGGTAGTAGAAGAGCCCGATCACCGACGTCAGGACGCCGAGCACCGCGAGCGGCACGAGGCCGGCGTCGACGACCGACTGGAACAGGTAGAGCTTGCCGAGGAACCCGGCGGTCGGCGGTATGCCCGCGAGGGCGAGCGCGAACACGCTCATCGCGACGGCGAGCGCGGGGCGGGTCTTCGAGAGGCCGGACAGCTCGTCGACGCCCTCGCGGCCTTCGCCGCGGTCGATCACGATCGCGACCGCGAATGCGCCGAGGTTCATCGCGGCGTAAGCGGCGAGGTAGTACAGGACCGCTGCGCTGCCGTTCGCGCCGGTCGCCTTGCCGTCGAGCTGGATCACCGCGGCGACGCCCGTGAGCATGTAACCGGCGTGCGCGATCGACGAGTAGGCGAGCAGCCGCTTCAGGTTGGTCTGGCGCAGCGCGCCGAGGTTGCCGACCACCATGCTGAGCACGGCGATCGCGCCGACCAGGACCGCACCGCGCTCCGGGCCGATGCCCGCGCTGATCACCGGCGCCGCGCGCAAGAGCGCGACGAGGGCGGCCGCCTTGGTCGCCGTGGCCATGAACGCGGTCACGGGCGTCGGCGCGCCCTCGTACACGTCCGGCGTCCACATGTGGAAGGGCGCCGCGCCGAGCTTGAACAGGATGCCGACCAGGAACATCGCGCAACCGAACGCCGCGAGCGCGCTGCCCGCGGAGCCGAGTCGACGGATCTCGTCCGGGATCGCGCTCAACAACGTCGTGCCGGACGACGCATAGAGGAGGGCCGATCCGTACAGGAGGAATGCGGACGCGAACGCGCCGAGCAGGAGGTACTTGAACCCGGCCTCGATCGGGCGCGCGTGATCGCGGCGGATCGCGGTGAGCAGGTAGAGCGGGATCGAGAGCAACTCGATGCCGAGGAACACGCACACGAGATCGTTCGCCGCGGCGAGCATGCACATGCCCGAGGCCGAGGTGAGGATGAACGCGTGGTACTCGGTCTCTTCGATGTCGGGTCGCGTCGCGAGGTACTGCCGCGAGAAGAGGATCGCGAGCAGCGCGGAGAAGCTGACGATCGCGGAAGCGATCAGCGCGGGGCGGTCGACGTCGAGCGTGCCGGAGAACGCGAGGCCGACCTTGTTGCCGGCGAGATAGAAGATCGCGTAGAAGAACGACACGAGCGCGCCGAGCGCGCCGAGGAACAGCGCGCCGTCCGAGCGGCGCGGCCCGGGGAGCATGTCGACGAGCAGGAGCAGCAGCGCCGCGAACGCCGGCAGCAGGATCGGACCGGAGAGAGCGAGGTCGTGCGCCATGATCAGGTCTTTCCGGCCAGCTTCAGGGCCTGATCCACCGCCGGCCCGATGCGGTCGAGCAACGGACCGGGCACGAGGCCGATCCAGAACATGAGGGCGAGCAACGGCGCGAACGCGAGCTTCTCGGCCAACGTCAGGTCCGGGAGGTGCGCCGCCTCCTCGCTGCGCGGCGGCCCGTAGCAGACGCGGCGGACCATCTGGAGCATGTAGATCGCGCCGAGCAGCACACCGAGCGCGGTGATCGCCGCGATCCACGGCACGGTCTTGAACGCACCGACGACGATCATGAACTCGCCGACGAACCCGTTCAGGCCGGGGAGCCCGATCGACGACATCGACGTCACGATCAGCGCGACCGCGAGCGCCGGCGCCACCTTCGCCAGGCCGCCGAAGTCGTCGAGGCCGCGCTTGTGGCGGCGCTCGTAGGCGGCGCCGACCAGGAAGAAGAGCGCGCCCGTCGACACGCCGTGGTTCAGCATCTGCACCACCGCGCCGCGCATCGCGTCCTTCTCGAGCGCGAACACGCCGACCATCACGAAGCCCATGTGCGCGACCGAGGAGCACGCGACCAGCTTCTTCAGGTCGTCCTGCGACCACGCGAGGTAGCTGCCATAGATGACGCCGATCACCGACAGGACCAGGAGCAGCGGCGCGGCCGCGTGCGCGGCGTGGGGGAGGAGCGGCAGTGCGAAGCGGATGAAGCCGTAGCTGCCAAGCTTCAGCATGATCGCCGCCAGCACGATCGACCCGCCGGTCGGCGCCTGGACGTGCGCGTCGGGGAGCCACGTGTGCGCCGGGAACATCGGCACCTTGATCGCGAACGCGAGCGCGAAGCCCGCGAAGATCCAGTTCTGCTGCGACGGCGTGATCGCGAGCTTCGTGAGATCGGCGTACGCAGCGGAGAAATGGCCGGTCTGTTCGCGGTGGAGCGCGAGGAGGTAGAGGATCGACACGAGCATCGGCAGCGAGCCGGCCGCGGTGAACAGGAAGAACTTGAACGCGGCGTACACGCGGCGCTCACCGCCGAACATTCCGATCAGGAAGTAGAGCGGGATCAGGGTGAGCTCGAAGAACACGTAGAAGAGCACGAGGTCGGTCGCGGCGAACACGCCGACCATCCCGGTCTCCATCAGGAGCAGGAGGACCAGGTACTCCTTCACGCGCTCGACGTGCATCGTGGTCGCGATCACGATCGGCACGGTCAGGCACGCGAGGATGATGAGCGGCATCGCGATGCCGTCGATGCCGAGCGCGTACTCGACGCCGAACGTCGGGATCCACTGGTGATGCTCGGCGAAGTTCGTCGTCATCGCGGGGTCGGCAAGGTTCCACATCGGGAGCGCGAACAACAGGTTCGCGATCGAGAAGAGGAGCGCGATGCCGCGCAGGAACCTCGACGACTCGCGCGGCGCGAACGCGATGACGAGCGCGCCGACAAGCGGCAGGAAGGTCGTGAGCGAGAGCAGGGGGAGAGAATCCACGTCGACTCCGCGATGCGCCGCTACAGGAGCGAAAGGGCCAGGAGCACGGCCCCGGCCAGGAAGAGGAGCGCGTAGGTGTGGATCTGCCCGTTCTGCAGGCGCCGCACCGTCGCACCGACCGAATCGAATCCGCGCGCGAGGCCGTTCACCAGGCCGTCGATCAGCACGCGGTCGAGGAACCCGGCGAGGAACGCGAGCGCGCGCATCGGGCCCACGATGAAGATCGCGTAGATCTCGTCGACGAACCACTTGTTCTCGACGACGAACGGCAGGCCCTGCGTCGCGCGGTCGCGCTCCTTGCCCGGGCCGGCCGCGTACTTCTGCGCGCCGAACCAGGCGCCCGCGACCGCGAGCACGAGCGAGAGCATGAGCAGGCCGAGCTCCGCCGCCGCGCCGTGCTCCGCGTGCTCACCGAGGATCTTCCGCGCCGGCTCGAACACCGGCGCGAGGAAGTCGCCGAGGAAGTCGGGGATGTGCAGGAAGTGCGGCAGCGAGAGCACGCCGCCGACCGCCGCGAGCAGCGCGAGCACCTGCAGCGGCATCGTCATCGACGCCGGCGACTCGTGCATGTGCTCCTTCGCGTGATGATCGAGCCGCTCCGTGCCCTTGAAGACGAGCGAGTAGAGCCGGAACGTGTAGAAGGCCGTCATCAGCGCGGTGATCAGGCCGACGACGCCGAGCGCGAACGCGGTCCCGTGGCCGAGCAGCGCGGTGCCGAGGATCTGATCCTTCGAGAAGAAGCCCGCGAACGGCGCGATGCCGGCGAGCGCGAGGCAGCCGATCAGGAACGTGAGGTGGGTCTTCGGCAGGTGCGGCTTGAGGCCGCCCATCTTCATCGCGTCCTGCTCCCCGGAGAGCGCATGGATCACCGAGCCGGCGCCGAGGAAGAGCAGCGCCTTGAAGAACGCGTGCGTGATGACGTGGAAGACCGCCGCGACGTGCGCGCCGACGCCGAGCCCGAGGAACATGAACCCGAGCTGCGACACCGTCGAGTAGGCGAGCACGCGCTTGATGTCGCGTTGCCGCAGCGCGATCGTCGCCGCGAAGAACGCGGTGACCGTTCCGACCACCGCGACCGTGGTCGACGCGACCGGCGACAGCGCGAACAGGACCGACATGCGCGCGACCATGTACACGCCGGCGGTGACCATCGTCGCCGCGTGGATCAGCGCGGACACCGGCGTCGGGCCGGCCATCGCGTCGGGGAGCCAGGTGTAGAGGGGGATCTGCGCGGACTTGCCGCACGCGCCGAGGAAGAGCAGGAGCGCGACGCCGGTCGCCCACGAATCGCCGATCGCGAGGCGGCCGGCCGCGTGATCCGCGGCGAGCGCCGAGACGACCGCGTCGATCTTGAGCGTGCCGTAGCGCGCGAAGATCATCGCCATGCCGAGCAGGAAGCCGAGGTCGCCGATGCGGTTGACGACGAACGCCTTCTGTCCCGCGTGCGCGTTCTCCATCTCGGCGAACCAGAACCCGATCAGGAGGTACGAGCACAGACCGACGCCTTCCCAGCCGAGGAAGAGCAGCGGCATCGAGTCGCCGAGCACGAGCGCGAGCATCGCGCCGACGAACAGGTTGAGGTAGGTGAAGAACCGCGTGAAGCCCGGGTCGGCGTGCATGTACCCGACCGAGTAGACGTGGATCAGGAAGCCGACGCCGGTGACGACGAGCGTCCACGTCAGCGAGAGCGGGTCGACGCGAAACGCGAACGCGACGTCGAGCACCGATCCCTGCATCCAGCGCGTGAGGGTGACCGTCGTCGCCGCGCCGTCGTGGTGACCGAAGAACACGACGACGGTGCACACGAACGACGTCAGGATCGACGCGCAGCCGATCAGCCCGGCGAGCTGCGGCGGGATGCGCTTCCTCAGGAAGAACAGGAGCGCCGCGGAGAGGAACGGCGCCAGCACGACGATTCGGATCAGCGAGTCCATTGAGTTTCCGAGTCCTCAGCCGTGCAGGTTCTTCATCACGTCGACGTCGACCGACGCGCGCAGGCGGAACAGGGCGATGATGATCGCGAGGCCGACGCCGACTTCCGCGGCGGCGACCGCGACCGAGATCATCGCGAAGCCGGTGCCCCGCGTGAGGTCGAACTGGCGGGCCGCGGCAACCAGCGTGAGGTTCGCGGCGTTCAGCATCAGCTCGACCGACATGAACATCACGAGGATGTTGCGCCGCAGCAGGAAGCCGGCGGCGCCGATCGCGAAGAGCAGCGAGCTGACGACGAAGTACGCGGAGGGGGAGGGCATCGGGTCAGGCCTCCGGTCCGGTGGCGCGGCGGCGGCGCGCGAGCACGATCGCGCCGACCATCGCGATGAGGAGCAGCATCGACGCCATCTCGAACGCGAACACGTAGTCGTTGGAGAACAGGACGCCGATGTCGTGGCCGGTTCCCTGGCGCAGCGAGCCGGTGCCCTTGGTCTCGGACGGGCCGAGCAGCGCGAGCGCGCCGAACGCGAAGACGAACGCGAGCGCGGCGCCGAGCATCGTGCGGACGCGCGGCCGGTCGAACGACGCGCGATCGACGTTCAGCAGCATGATCACGAACAGGAACAGGACCATGATCGCGCCGGCGTACACGAGGATCTGCACCGCGGCCATGAACCCGGCGTTCAGCGTGAGGAAGAGGCCGGCGACGCTGACGAACGACGTGACCAGGCACATCGCGCTCGTCACCGCGCTGCGCGCGACCACGACGCCGAGCGCCGCGAGCACGGCCACGATCGAGAACGCCCAGAAAGCGATCTGCGCTGCGAGGTTTTCCATCGTCAGGTTCCCGCCACGACGGCGCCGGTGATCAAGAGGTTGATCAGCGCGATCGGCAAGAGCACCTTCCATCCGAGGCGCATGAGCTGGTCGTAGCGGAAGCGCGGCAGCGTCCAGCGCACCTGGATGAAGAGGAGCAGGAAGAACGTGACCTTCGCCATGAACACGCCGACGCACACCAGCGCGAACAGGTTCTTCGGGATCGGCAGGAGCGAGAGGCCCGGCAGGTGCCAGCCGCCGAGGAAGAGGATCACCGTGAGGCAGCTCATCGCGAGCATGCCGACGTACTCGCCCATGAAGAACAGCGCGAACTTCGTCGCCGAGTACTCGGTGTGGTACCCGCCGACCAGCTCCGACTCGGCTTCCGGGAGGTCGAACGGGAGGCGATTCGTCTCCGCGTAGCTCGCGATCACGAACAGGACGAACGCGAGCGGCTGCGCGAACACGTTCCAGCCCGCCCAGTTGCCGTTCTCGGCGAAGCCGAAGAACTTGGTCTGACGCTCGACGATCTCGCCGAGGTTGAGCGTGCCCGAGACGCAGACGACCGCGAGCGCCGAGAGGCCGAGCGCGAGCTCGTAGCTGATCATCTGCGCGGACGAGCGCAGGCCGCCGAGGAGCGAGTACTTGCTCGACGACGCCCAACCGCCGATCGCGATGCCGTACACCGTGAGCGAAGACAACGCGAGGATGAGCAGCATCGCGACGGGCGAGTCGACGACGACCAGCTTGAGGTCGCGTCCCGCGACTTCCATCGCCGGCCCGAACGGGATCAGCGCCATGACGAGGAACGGCGGGAGCGCGGTCAGCGCGGGCGCGAGCCAGAACAGCACCTTGTTCGCGTCGGCGGGGACGAAGTCCTCCTTGCCGAGAAACTTCAGGAGGTCGGCGAGCGGCTGGAAGAGGCCGAGCGGACCGACGCGGTTCGGACCGACGCGCAACTGGATCCACGCGGAGATCCGGCGCTCGAGGATGACCATGATCGGCACGACGTGCACCGCGAGCAGGAAGATCACGACGATCTTCACGAGCGTCGCGATGACGAACACCACGGTGTCGCTCACTGGCGGGCTCCGGCGCCGGCGTGACCGGTGACGGCGAGTTTCACGCCGCGCTCGCCGAGGTTCGCGAGCGTGAGGTCGGGGCGCCCGATCGAGTCGGCGAACGCGGCGAACGCGTCGGACCCGGTGGCCGGGAGATCGACGAGGCCGAGCGCGCGCCCGACCGCGACGATGCAGCCGAGGTCGCCCGCGACGGTCGCCGGCGGCTTGAGCGCGGCGCGGATGCGCTGCGTGATGCCCGCGAAGTTCGTGAGCGTCCCGTCCTTCTCGGCGAGCGTGCTCCCGGGGAGGAGGACGTCGGCCTCGGTCGCGAGCGGCGAGGCGACGGCCTGCACCGCGAGGAACGCCGGCTTGGTCGCGAGCGATTCGAGCCCTCCGTCGACGACCCACAGAACGGCGGGCGCGAGCTTCTCGAGATCGGCGGGCGTCGACTCGCGGAAGCCGAGCGCCTTCGCGCCCGCGACGTTCGCCGCGAGCTCGCCGGTGAACAGCTTGTCGTCGCCCTTGCCGCGCACCGGCGCGCGGAACGCGAGCATCGCGTTCGCGGCGAGGCGCGGCACGCTCTCGACGATCCGCTTCAGGAGGAAGAGCTCCTCGTTCGTCGCGTCGGGCGACGCGAGGACGACGACCTTCTTGCCGCCCTCGATCGCGGTCTCGATCGCGCGCGCGAGGCGCTCCGCCGCGGCGCCGAGCGTCGCGGGCTGGCCGGCGATCTCCGGCTTCTCGACGCGCATCTCCGGGTGGTAGCGGCCGAGGAGGCCGAAGCGGCCGCGGTCGCAGATGAAGTACCCGTTGACGTCGGGATTCGTGCGCGGGCGGACGCGGTTCAGCGCGTTGGTGCGCACGTCGAGGTCGATCGAGCAGCCGCGCGAGCAGTTCGGGCAGACCGAGCCGGTCTCGGTCAGGTACCACACGCGGTTCTTGAACCGGAAGTCCTCGAGCGTGAGCGCGCCGACCGGGCAGATGTCGGCGAGGTTGCCCTGGTATTCCGACTTCACCGGCTCGTCCGGATAGATGTCGATCACCGACTTCTCGCCGCGCTCCGTCACCACGAGCTCGGTCTTGCCCGAGTACTCGGTGAGGAAGCGCACGCAGCGCGTGCAGAGGATGCAGCGTTCCTGGTCGAGCACCACGTGCTCGGCGATCTTCTTGCGCTTCTCGAGCGAGCGGCGCGGGAAGTCGTTGCGGCCGACCGCGGCGCCGTATTCGTAGGCGTAGTCCTGCAGCCAGCACTCGCCGGCCTTGTCGCAGATCGGGCAGTCGAGCGGATGGTTGAGGAGGAGGTCCTCGAGGTTTCCGGCGCGCGCTTTCGAGACGGCCGGCGTCTCGGTCTGGACGACCATCCCGTCGACGCACTCGGTGTTGCAGGCGGTCGCGAGCCGGCGCGGGCCGGGGCCCTGGATCTCGATCTGGCAGATGCGGCAGCTCGCCACCACCGAGAGCGCCGGGTGCCAGCAGTAGTGCGGGACGTTGACCCCGTTCGCGAACGCGGCCTGGATGACCGTGGTCTTGGGAGCGACCTCGATCTCCTTCCCGTTGAGGGTGATCTTCGGCATCTCTCAGGCGCTCCCGTTCTGTGCCGTGGAGCCGACGGGCTTCGCCGTCGCCGCGGGCGTCGGGGTCTTCACGAGTCGTTCGAAGTCGGCGCGGAAGTGCTGGATGCCGGTCTTGATCGGGCCGGCGAGCGCTTCGGGGTAGACGCAGATCGTCTTGCCGACCGAGTTGTCGAGGAGGTCGAGCAGGACGTCGAGGTCCTGCGGCTTCGCGCGGCCTTCCGGGAAGCGCTCGACGAGCTTGCTCGCCCACGCGCATCCTTCGCGGCACGGCCCGCACTGACCGCACGTCTCGTGCTCGAAGAAGTGCACGAAGTTCGCGACGGCGGGGACGATGCCGAACTTGTCGTCGACCACGGTGATCGCGCCGGTGCCGAGCATCGTCTTCAGGCCCTTCAGCGTGTCGTGGTCGAGCGGCGTGTCGAGCAGCGTCGGCGGCAGGAAGCCGGCGGACGCGCCGCCCGGGTTGAAGCCGACCAGGCGGTAGCCGTCGGCCATCCCGCCCGCGCACTGCTCGATCAGCGTGCGCGCCGTCGTGCCGAGCGGCATCTCGAAGATGCCCGGTCGCTTCACGTGGCCCGACACCGAATACAGAAGGTTGCCCGGGCTCTTCTCGTTGCCCATCGTTTTGAACCACTGGGCGCCCTTCATCAGGATGAACGGGACGTTGCAGAGCGTCTCGACGTTGTTCACGGTCGTCGGCGACTTCCACAAGCCCGACTGCGCGGGGAACGGCGGCTTCGGACGCGGGTGCCCGCGCTTTCCTTCGAGCGACTCCATCAGCGCGGTCTCTTCGCCGCAGATGTAGGCGCCGGCGCCGCGGTGGACGAAGCCGTCGAGCTTCACGCCCTTGCCCTGCACGTTGTCGCCGAGCAGGCCCTTCGCGCGCGCTTCGTCGAGCGCGCGCTCGAGGCGCTCGGCCGCGTAGAGGTATTCGCCGCGGATGTAGATGTAGAAGCGCTCGGCGCGGATCGCGTAAGCGGCGATCGCCGCGCCTTCGATCAGCGAGTGCGGATCGCGCTCCATCAGGAGGCGGTCCTTGCAGGTCGACGGCTCCGACTCGTCGGCGTTCACCGCGAGGTAGTGCGGCTTGTTCGTGTCCTTCGGCATGAAGCTCCACTTCATGCCGCACGAGAAGCCCGCGCCGCCGCGGCCGCGCAGACCGGACGCCTTCACCTCTTCGATGATCGCGTCGCGCTCCATCGACAGGGCCTTCTTGAGCGCGTCGTACCCGCCGGTCGCGAGGTAGCGGTCGAGGTCGACCTCGCCGCCCGCGTCGCGCATGCGCTTGGTGAGGTAGACCTCGCCCTTGTGCGTCGCCGGGAGCGCCGGCTCCTCGACGCGCTTCTCGTGCACCGCGCCGCCGCCGCGCGCGAGGTCGTCGACGATGCGTTCGGCCTTCGCGACGTCGACGTTGCGCGCGTAGCGCCAGTTGGTCGCGACGATCGGCGCCTCGGTGCAGCCGCCGAGGCACTCGAACGTGCGCAGCGTGACCGCGCCGTCGGCGCTCGTTTCGCCTTCCTTGATGCCGAGCTTGCGCTCGAGGCACTTCACGACGTCGCCCGCGCCCTTCTCGGCGCACGGCAGGCCGCGGCAGACCACGACTTCGTTCCGGCCCTTCGGGGCCGTGTGGAACATGTCGTAGAAGGAGATGACCGAGAGGATGTCGGCCGCGGTCGTCGAGAACTGCGCCGCGACGAAGCGGACCGCCTCGTCATGCAGATGGCCGCACTTGTCCTGCACCAATAGGAGGACGGGGATCAACGCGGCGCGGCGCTCCGGATAGCGCGCGGCGAGCGCGTCGATCCGGGCCTTCAAGTCGCGGTCGTTCTCGAGCGGTGTCGGCACGGCACTCACCTCCAGTCGAGGACGCCCTTCTTCCAGGCGTAGCCGAGCCCGAGGGCAAGCACGCCGACGAACGCGAGCGCTTCGACGAATCCGGCCGCGCCGAGATCCTGCAGCGCCACCGCCCACGGGAACAGGAACACCGCCTCGATGTCGAACAGGATGAACAGGACGGCGACGAGATAGAAGTGCACCGAGAACCGCTGGTGCGCGCTGCCGGATGCGGGGAGGCCGCACTCGTAGGCGCTCGCCTTCACGGGATCGGTCGTGCTGCGCGCCAGGAGCTTCGGCACGACCATCAGCACGCCGACGACCGTCAGCACCAGCACCACGTAGGGCAGGAACGGCACGTAGTCGAGGATCGAGCTGTCGGCGAGCACGGCGGTATTCATCGGGTGGGGATGATCCTTCGGACGTGCTTCGCCAGTGGTCTCGGAAGGGGAGTGGACGCTTCGCTTCGGGTGTCGCCGCGGCCCGAAAAAACGAGTCGAGCGTTCTACCGGCCTGCCCGCCAAAGATCAATCAACGCACGCGGCGGACGAATCACTCGTTCTTCTTCGACTTGTCGTTCACCGATCGCGGCTCTTTGCCCTCGCGCGTCAGGCCGTATTCGAAGTCCGGACGGAACGCGCGGATCCTGCGCTTGAAGAAGTCGGACGACTGCGGCAGGACCGGTGCGATGTTGTCGATCGAGACGAACGGCAGCAGGCGGTACGGGCCGAACATGCGGAACAGGAACCACGGGTGCGGGTTCGACGCCACGTCGCCGGTGATCAGGCCGACCAGCTCGTAAACGCCTTTGCGCTTCGCGTAGACGCCGGCGCCGCGGAAGTCGCGCGCGACGTGCGAGGTCCAGCGGAACCACTCGTCGACCTCGAGCAGGTCGCCATACTCGCCGTCCCAGAACAGGTGGCAGTCGATCATCACGGGACGGTGCTCGGGATCGTCCTCGATCACCTGGATGTAGAGGTCTTCGTCCGGCTGCGCGGCCTCGGCGCCGAACGTCGCATATTGGAGGCGCGTGCTCTTCGCGTGCAGGAGCGCGAGGTTCTCGGTGCGATGGTCGATCGTCGCGTCGTCGAGGATCGGCGAGCCCTTGTACCAGTACTCGATCGGGACCTCGCCGATCTGGAGGTCGTCGCCGTTCAACGCGACGATGCCGTCCTCGGTGGCGAGCCCGTAGCGTTCCGCGCCCGAGATCTCGAGCCGCACGAGGTTGTTCGGCGTCGGCGTTCCGCACCCGGCGACGAGGAGGATCGCGGCCAGGATCGAGGCGTGCAGCGGCACTGCGAACGTGATCCGGAGCCGGCGCATCCAGTGAATCCCCGCGAAGGCGACGAAGGGCGGAACCGTACCGGGACGTCCATGGGGCGTCAACGACGCCGGATCGCGGCGCGCGAGGTCGGTGCACGATCGACGAATTCGCGGTTTTCCCCGAACGGCGCGTGCGCGCGCGACACCCACGGAGTGGTCGACGGAAGGCGTGGATGACCGAGCCGATTCCGAACGAGAAGCTCCTCGAAGGAGCGAAGTCTGGGGATCGCGCCGCGTTCGCCGCGCTGCTCGACCTCCATCTCGAGCCGCTGCGCCGCTTCCTGTTCCGACTGGGCGCGAGCGATCACGAGCTCGATGACCTGACACAGGAGGTGTTCGTCGTGGTGATCCGTGGACTCCAATCGTTCCGGCGCGAGGCGCGCTTCTCGACCTGGCTGTTCGGGATCGCGGTGAACGCGTTCCGCGCGGCTCGTCGCGGCGCCGCGCGCGGCCGATCGACGGACACGGACGACGAGGCGGCGATCGCGACCGTGATCGATCCGCGACCTACGGCCGAAGAGCGCGCTCGCGACGCCGACGAATCATCGCGCATGCGACGCGCACTCGATCGGCTGCCGCTCGCGCTGCGCGAAGCGTTCGTCCTGCGCCACGTCGAGGAGATGGAGCCCGCGAGCGCCGCGGAAGTGCTCGGCGTCCCCGAAGGCACGCTGCGCCGCCGCGTGTTCGAAGCGCGCGAGCGCCTGCGTGCGCTGCTCGACGTGCCGGAGCCGATCCGATGAACGCCGGCCGCGATCCT
>CAZBOK010000069.1:0-15048 GCA_964493525.1 uncultured Phycisphaeraceae bacterium
GGCGCCCGCGTGATCGCGAAGGCGAAGGACGGCGATCGCGTCGAAGCCGGCACGTTCGTCGGCGAGGTGACCGCGAGCGCACGGACCGTGCTCACGGGCGAGCGCCTCGCGCTCAACCTGCTCGGGCGGCTGTCCGGTATCGCCACGCTCACGCGCCGCTTCGTCGACGCCGTCGCGGGCACGAACTGCGGGATCGCCGACACGCGCAAGACGACGCCGCTGCTGCGCGCGCTCGAGAAAGCCGCGGTGCTGCACGGCGGCGGCACGAACCAGCGCATCGGCCTCTATGACGCGGTGCTCGTGAAGGACAACCACCTCGACATCGTGAAGGCCGCGGGGTCCCCGGAGGGCGTCGCGCGCGTGACGCGCGAGGCGCGCGCGAAGTCGCCGAACGGAACGTTCGTGCAGATCGAGGCGCGCACGCTCGAGGAGGCGATCGCCGCGGTCGAGGCCGGCGCCGATTCCGTCCTGTTCGACAACTTCACGCCGGATCGCTTGCGCGCCGCGGTCCCGCCGGTGCGCGCCGCTGCGCGTGGCCGCAACGTGATGCTCGAAGGATCGGGCGGCGTGAAGATCGAGACGGTTCGCGCATTCGCGGAGACCGGCGTCGACCGGATCTCGATCGGCGCACTCACCCACGGCGCACGCTCGCTCGACGTCGGGCTGGACGTCGTGGCGGCGTCCTCTTGACCGAGACGTCGCGTTTCGTGAACGATCCCTCGGTCATGCCCGAGCCCGACGCCCCGTTGCTGCGGTTCCGCGTGCCGGTGGAGCCGGTCGCGGTGCGGAGCGTGCGCAAGACGATCGAGTCGTTCGCCATCGATCACGGGTTCACCGCGCGGCAGGTGCTCGACCTCTCGATCGCGGTGTCCGAAGCGCTGTTCAACGCGATGGACCACGGCGGGTGCAACTCCGCCGCCGCGTCGATCGACGTCGAAGTCCTGTTCCGCAGCGGCGTGATCGAGATCGCGGTCGAAGACGACGGGACGTTCGAGGAGAGCGACCCGCGTTGCGCCGAGCTGCGGAGCCAGCTCGCCGGGAACTGCGAGATCGTTCCGGAGACCGACCTCGAGCGTGGTCGCGGGCTGTTCCTGATCCGCGCGCGCTCCGATGCGGTGCGGGTCGAGCGCGCGCAAGACGGCGGCATGCGGGTGGTGATGGTGAAGCGGCGATGAGAGATCGGATCCTGCGGGTGCCGGCGCGGGTGTTCGGGCTCGCCGCGGCGCCTTACTGCGGGATGATCTTCGGCCTGTCGGCGCTCCCGGGAACGACGTTCGGCGCGCAGACGCGCGCGTCGACCTTCTTCTTCAACGCGTGCCACGCGCCGCTCTACAGCGGCCTCGCACTGCTCGTCTCGCTCGCGCTGGTCGACCGCCGCGCCGCGCCCCGCTACGTGTTCGCCCGGCCGCGCGCGGCGCTCGCGGTCCTGCTGACGATGCTCTACGCTCTCGCGGACGAGTGGCACCAGTCGTTCGTCGCGGGCCGATCGCCGGATCTGCTCGACGTCCTGACCGACCTCGGGGGCGCGACGTTCGCCGCGCTCGCGGTGTCGCTCCTGGTCGACAACGCGTCGCGTCGCAGCGTCATCGCTCGCGTCGCCGCAATGGGAGGTTGCGTGTTGTTCTCCGCGTCCACCGCGCTCGTCGCGACATTGAGATCGGCGGCAGCATGAGCGAGCAGGACAGTTATCAGAGCCCGCTCGCGTCGCGCTACGCGAGCTCGTCGATGCGCGCGCTGTTCTCGCCGCGCCGCCGGATCCAGGAGTGGCGTCGACTCTGGGTCGCGCTCGCGGAAAGTCAGCGCGAGCTCGGGCTCGCGATCTCGCAGGAGCAGGTGGCGGAGCTGAAGGGCGCGGTCGACGAGATCGACTTCGACAAGGCGGACGAATACGAGACCAAGCTGCGCCACGACGTGATGGCGCACATCCACGCGTACGGCGACGTCGCGCCGTCCGCGCGCCGCATCCTGCACCTCGGCGCCACGTCGTGCTTCGTCACCGACAACGCCGACTTGATCCTCATGCGCGAAGGGCTCGACCTGCTGATCGCGCCGCTCGCCGCGACGGTGCGCCGGCTCGCCGACTTCGCGAAGAAATGGCGGGCGCTGCCGACGGTGGCGTACACGCACTTCCAACCCGCGCAGCTCACGACGGTCGGCAAGCGCGCGTGCCTGTGGATCCAGGACTTCCTCGACGACCTCACGCACCTCGCGCAGTCGCGCGACTCGATGCGGCTGCGCGGCGTGAAGGGCACGACCGGCACGCAGGCGAGCTTCCTGTCTCTGTTCGGCGGCGATCACACGAAGGTGCGCGAGCTCGAGCGACGCGTCGCGGAGAAGTGCGGCTTCACGCGCACGTACGCGGTGACCGGACAGACCTACTCCCGCAAGCTCGACTACGAGATCCTCGCCGCGCTCGGCGGCATCGCGATCTCCGCGTCGAAGTTCGCCGTCGACATGCGACTGCTGCAGCACGAGCGCGAAGTCGAGGAGCCGTTCGAGAAGCACCAGGTCGGCTCGTCGGCAATGGCCTACAAGCGCAACCCGATGCGCTCGGAGCGCGTCTGCTCCCTCGCGCGGTTCGTGACGACGCTGGTCGACAGCGCGGCGCAGACCGCGATGAACCAATGGCTCGAGCGCACGCTCGACGACTCCGCGAACCGCCGCCTCGTCATCCCGGAAGCGTTCCTCGCCTGCGACGGCATGCTGCAGACGACGACCAACGTCGCGTCGGGTCTGGTCGTGAACGAGGCGGTGATCGCGCAGCACGTCGACCGCGAGCTGCCGTTCATGGCGACCGAGGAGATCCTCATGGCCGCGACGACCGCCGGCGGCGACCGGCAGGATCTGCACGAGCTGGTGCGGCGCCACTCGCTCGCGGCGATCGATCAGGTGAAGCGCGGCGGGCGCAACGACCTGTTCGAACGCATCGGCGCCGACGCGGCCTTCGAGTGCGTCCGCAGTCGGCTGCCCGAGTTGACGCGGCCCGATCGCTTCGTCGGTCGCGCGCCGGAGCAGGTCGACGAATTCATCGCGCACGAGGTCGAGCCGGTCCTGCGCGTGTTCGCGGACCGCACCGGCGCCGCCGGCGAAGTCCGCGTCTGACCCGATCGATCGATCCCGCGCCGCCGCAGGAGCACGACCGCATGCATCTGGAACGAAACGACGGCCTCGCCGTGGTTCGCATGGACACCGGCAAGGCGAACGCGATGAACCCCGCGATGGTCTCCGCTCTCGGCGGCGCCGTCGCCGACCTCCTGCGCGATCCGCCGCGCTCGCTGGTCATCACCGGGACGGGACGCCACTTCTGCGCCGGGCTCGACCTCGCGACGCTGTCCGCGCTCGATGACGCGGCCCTCGCGCGCTTCCTCGCGGAGTTCGAGCGCGTGATGCTCGAAGTGTTCCTGCTGCCGTTCCCCGTCGTCGCGGCCGTGAACGGCAGTGCGGTCGCCGGCGGCTGCGTGCTCGCGGCGTGCGCCGACCATCGAGTCGCCGCGCGCGGCGACTACAAGGTCGGCGTGAACGAAGCTCGCATCGGCGTGACCTTCCCGTCGATCGCCCTCGAAGCGATGCGCGCGCTCCTGTCGGCGTCCGCGTTCCGGCGCGCCGTCCTGCTCGGCGACCTGATGGGGCCCGACGATGCGCTCGCGCTCGGTTTGATCGACGAGCTGGTCGACGCCGAATGGCTCGTCGAGCGCGCCGCCGATCGCGCTCAGTCGCTGGCGCGCTCGCCGCGCGCCGCGTTCGCGCAGGTGAAGCACGAGATGCGCGCGTCGTACGCCGATCGCGTTCGCGCCGGCGGCGTCGAGAGCCGCGCCGCGTTCTGCCGGCTGTGGGCGAGCCCCGAGGCGAAGCGCCTGCGGCAGGACGTGCTCGACCGCATGAAGAAATGATCCGCGATCAATCGTCGAACGACGACTCGAGCTCCGCCAGGCTCGGGTCGTTCGGCGCGATCTGCTTCGCTTTGTCGAGCGCCTGACGCGCCTCGGCGACACGCCCATCGGCGAGCAGCGCCTTCACGAGCTGCACGCGCAGGGCGATCGACCGCGAGTCGTAACGAACCGCCGCCGCGAATTCGCGCGCCGCGAGCGCATACTCCGCGACGTCGTCCTCCATCAGCAGGAAGCCGAGCGCCGCATGCGCGTCGCCGAACTGCGGCACCATCCGCAGCGCCGTTTCGAACTCCGAGCGCGCTTCGCTCAGGAACTCGGCGCGCTGCGCGATCGACTCCGGGTCGGTGGCGCCGGCGAGTCGTCGGGCGCGCTTGTGCGCGATGATCCCGAGCGACTGATGCGCCTTGAACGCCTGCGGATCCGCGCGCAGCACGTCGTGGAAGACCGCAACTGCGGGCGGGAGGCGGTCGATGTCGACGAACGCGTTGCCGAGGAGCGTCGCGGCATTCGCGTACAGGCCGTCGGCAAGCGGCCGCTTCGCGAGCCCGCCTTCCGCGACGGTCACGCTCCGGACGTTCGCCCACGACACGGCGCCCATCCCGACCGCCGTCGCGAGCGCGACGCTCGCGAGGACGACGCGGCGTTCGCGCAGGCGCACGCAGAACAGGACGACCGCCGCTCCGCCGAACGCCGCGAGCATCGGCACGGCCGCGAGCCGGAACCGCGCGCTCATGAAGAACGCGAGCAGCACCGCCGAGGAGCACAGGATCGGACCGAGCAGGAGCCACGCCGCGGGGCGTCCCCGAAGCGACAGGACCATCCCCGCGACGCCGAGGCCGAAGAGCAACGCGAACCCGACCGGCAGGAACTGGAGCACGCGGTCGAACGGCGCTTCCGCGCGCCAGGACCACGCGACGTCGCACTCGTCGTTCGAGACCGCGAGCTGCATCTTCTTCACGAGCAACCGGCTCCACTCCGCCGTCTTGCCGGTCACGTAATCGAGGCCCTTGCGGAAGAAGTAGGCGGAGACCTCCGAGTCGCGCAGCTTCCGGCGCACGTCCGCCTGCGCGATCTTGCGGGCCGCGTCGCGCTGTGTGGCGAGCGCGCCGAATTCCTGCCCGGGCGGCGTGTTCACGCCGGTCGCGTGCTCCTGGTTCCCGAACCAGAAGTTCACGCCGCCGTTCGCGGCGATCAACACCGGATCTCCGCCGGCGATCGCGTTGCGCGCGGTCACCGTGCCGACGCACAGGGCCGCCGGAAGCAGGAACGCGGCGACGGCGGCGAGCGCGCCCCGCAGCGTCGATGCGTGCGTCGATCGCGCCGACCACGCGACCCAGACCGCGGCGAGGCAGACGAACAGGAGCTTGTCCGCGCGCGCGGTGCAGAGGACCCCGCCGACGAGGCCCGCGAGGACCAGCTTGCGTCGATCGGCCCGTGCGCCGAGCAGCAACCGCAGCGCGAGCAGGAGCAGGAACGTCTCGAGCGCATTCGCGAGCAGCTTCGACTCGAAGTACACCTGCGTCGGGTAGAGCACGAAGAGCAGCGCAGCGAGGACGCCGATCCAACCCGAGCGGTCGTCGAACGCGCGTCGGGCGACCGACGCGAGCAGCGCGACCGACGCGAGCCCGAGCAGGAGCTGCAGCAGGACGACGACGTCGAAGCGCCGCTCGATCGCGCCGCAGCGATCGACGACCGCGTACACCGCGCCGAGGAAGTGGGGGTAGAGCGGCGCCTCGTAGAACGGTGCGGCTTCGTTCGACTCCCCGTGCGCCAGGCGCAGCGCCCACTCGTCGTAGTAGCGTGCATCCGCCACTTGAGAGACGAACGTCGGGTTCGCGTCGCGCGCGTCGACGAACAGCCACGCGCGGATGCCCGCGGAGAGCGCGAGCACGAGGAAGAGTGCGATGCACGCGGGGCGCGTCATCGCGCGCGGTCCGCTCTCCGCGGTCTCGGGTCTCGGTTCCGGCTCGGCCATCGGCGGACCATTTCAAAGGAACGCCGGCGGCGGACCAAGCGCGTGGTCCGCCGCCGGCGCGATCGATCAGGATCGTGCGGAGCCTTCCGCGTCAGCGGTGGCCTTCGCCGCCCTCGTCCTCCGACTTCTGCTCCGGCGCATGCGGCTTCAGCGCGCGGATCGTGCGGCCGGCGCCGCCCGCGGCGGCCGCCGGGCTCGCGAGGCGGACCTCGACGCCGTCCGCGCCCTTCGATTGCAGCGTGATCACGCGGCGCCCGTCGGCCGGGACGTCGAACTTCATCCCGTCGCCCCACTCGACGCGGTAGGAGCCGTCGCCGTTCGGGACGATCTTCACCGTCATCTCGTGGTTCGGCGGCAGCACGATGCTCGCGCCGCGCATCGCCTGCGCCATGTTGCGCGCGCCTTCCGTCACCGCCGGAGCCTTCGGCTCGCTCGTGTCCATCCGCGGCATCGCGTCCGGCGCCGCGACCATCCCGCCGGGGTTCGGATTCTTGCCGAGCTCGACCTTCATCGTCTTCTCGCCGTCGCCGCGGCGCACCTTCAGTTCGATCGCGTCGCCCGGCGCGTGCGACCGGACCAGCGCGACGAGCTCGTTCGAGTCGGCGACCTCGTGATCACCGGCGCTCGTGATGACGTCGCCTTCCTTGAGGCCCGCCTTCGCCGCCGGGCCGTCCTCGACGACCGACTGGACCTCGATGCCGCCCTCGCCGTTCTGCAGGTAGACGCCGAGCCAACCGTTGCCCTTGCCGTCCGAGCTCCCGGCGCCCGCGGACACCGACGGCTGCTTCGCCGGCGGCACGAGCTTCGGCGGCGCGTCGCCGCCCTGGCCGGCCGGGAAGCGCATGCGCTGTCCAGTCCCGCGCGCCTTGTTCCCGCGCGGCGCCGGAGCGTCGCCCGAGTCGGCCGAACCCGCGGCCTGCGCGACCTCGCTCGCATGACCGAGGCGAATCGTGCGCGTCTTCTCCTCGCCGTCGCGATCGACGACGACGGTGATCTCGTCGCCCGCCTTCGTGTTCGCGAGCTGCTCGCGCAGCTCATCGGTCGACGCGACCGCGTGTCCGTTGATCGACTTGACCACGTCGCCGTTGTGGAGGCCGCCCTTGTCGGCCGGGCCGTCGTCGAGCACGTCGCCGATCGTCACGCCGTCGTTGTCCTCGAGCATCACCCCGAGGAAGCCGTGATCGTCGCCCGTCACGATCTTGATCGGCGGCTTGCTGCCGTCGGTCTTGTCGTCCATCGGCGGGATCGGCTTCGCGCGCGCGCTCGTGTCCGGCTTCACCTCGAGCTTCTTCGGCATCATCGTCGTCGGAGCGACGAGCTTGACCGCGACGTCCATCGACTCGCCGCCGCGCTTCACCTTGAGGTTGACCGTGTCGCCGGACTTGTGCGCGCCGAGCGCGTCGGTGAGCGCGTCGATCGATGTCAGCGCGTGGTCACCGATCGCGACCAGTTGATCACCGACTTTCAGCCCCGCGTTCGCGGCGGCGCTGCCGGGGTTGACGTTGACGATCGTCACCACGCCGTTCTCGCCGTCGACCGAGATCCCGAGCTTCGGTCGGTCTTCCTTCGCCGCCGGCGCCGCCGTGGCGGCGACCTCGGCTTGACGTGCGGACGCGGCGGGCGCCGCGCTGGCCGCGATCGAAACGACGGCCATCAGGCCGAACCAGCTCGTTCTCATGGATTCCTCCGTAGGGCGTGCAATTGAGCGGGCAGCTTAAACGCGATGGAGCCCCTCGTGTTGGCGCGTCAATGCGGTGCTTGCTCGGATGAGTCGCGTAGGATCGCGCCGTGTCGATCGCTTTGTCCACCCGATGGCTCGACTTGCGCGCGGGATCCGCCGACGCCGCGCTCGAAGCGCTCCGCGCCCTGGACATCCGCGCGCTGTCCCTCGCGCGCGGACTGCCGGCTCCGCCCGCCGCCGCGATCGATTCGATCCTGAAGCCGGCCGGTGTCCGCGTGGCGGCGGTCGAGGCCGGTGCGACGGCCCACGGCGACGCGGCGGCCGACGACGGCGTCGGGTCCCCGATCTCGCCGGACGCGACCGAACGCGCGGGCGCGATCGCCGCGATCCGCCGCGCGATCGACGTCGCGAAGCGCGCCGGTTGCTCGCTCGTCGTGCTCCGTCTCGGCGACGTGAAGATCGCGCAGGCCCGCGAGCGCGACGCCGAGATCCGCTCCGCGCTGCGCGCGCACGGCGCGACGGCCGAGACGAAGACGCTCGCGGCCGCGGCGCGCCGCGACGTCGAGCGTCACACCGAGCCCTACGCCGAGCGCACCTGTCGCTTCGTGTTCGAGCTGTGCCGCGCCGAGCCCGAGATGCGCTTCGCGCTCGCGACGCCGTCGTCGGCGTTCGGCTTCCCTTCGTTTCGCGCGCTGCCGCTCGTGCTCGCCGAGCTGAAGGGCAGGCCGGTCGGGTACTGGCACGATTCCGGCGCGGCGCGGGTGCAGGAGACGCTCGAGCTCGCGCCACCGGACGCGTGGGGCGGCGACCACGCGGCGCACACGCTCGGCGCCGCGCTGCACGACGTTGCGGGCGGGGAGATGTTCTTGCCGCCCGGCTCCGGCGAGATCGACTTCAAGCGCCTGCGCGACCTGCTGCCGACCGGCATCCCGAGCGTCCTCGAGATCCATCCGCGCTTCAGCCTGCGCGAGCTGCATCTCGCGGCATCGCTCGTCCGCACCTGCGGGTACTGAGGCGTCAGGGGTTCGCGCGCGCCAGTCGACGCAGCGCGGCCCGGACCGCGGCGCCGGCGCCGCGCGTCGCGTCGATCCGCGATGCGCCGGCGATCCGCTCGGCGAGCAGCACGGCGGAGAACAGGCATCCGGTGCCGTGCATCGATTGCGGCCGGCCGGAGCGGCGATTCACGACGCGCCGCGCGGAGATCGCGTGGATCACGCGTCCGTCGTCGAGCAGCTCGACGACGCCCGCGCCCTCGGTGTGTCCGCCTTTCAGCACCACCGCACGCGCGCCGAACCCGCGCAGGATCGCCGTCGCGCGTTCGGGATGCTTCCGCACGGCCGCTTCGGTCATTCCCGCGAGCGCCGCGGCCTCCGGCACGTTCGGCGTGACGAGCTCCGCGAGCGGAAAGAGCCGCTCGACCAACGCCGCGCGGCCGCGACCGTCGAGGAAGCGACGGCCGTGCGACGGCGCGAGCACCGGATCGACGACGAGATGCCGCGGCGTGCGTCGGCGCAGCACGCGCGCCACCGCGGCGACGACGTCCGCGTTCGGCAGGAGCCCCGTCTTCACGCCGCCGATCTCGAACTCGTCGAACAGCAGTTCGAGCCGCTCGGCGACGCGCGACGCGAGGATCGCATCGACGCGCGACACGCCGCGGCGCGACTGGGTGGTGAGCGCGGTGATGACGCCGACCCCGGAGAGTCCGTGCGCGAGGAACGTCTTCAGGTCGGCCTCGACGCCCGCGCCCGCCGTCGGGTCGGACCCGGCGACGGTGATCGGGACGAGGCCGGATCGCGAGAGGCGCGCGCGCGTCATTCGCGGAAGAGCGTAGCGATCGTCTCCCGGTGCCGTTCCGCGACGACGTGCCGCTTCAACTTCAGCGTCTCCGTGAGCGTGCCGTTCTCGATCGAGAACGCTTCGCCGAGCAGCGCGAACTTCGGGACGCGCTCGTGCGACTTGAACCCGGCTTCACGGGTGATCAGTCGATCGATCTCGCGGCGGATCATCGCACGCACGCGCGGATCGTCCGCGGCGATCTTCTCCTCCGGTCCGCCCGCGACGACCGGCATCCGCGCGCGGACCGCGTCGAGCGCCGGCACGACGAGCGCGCCGAGGTGCTTCTTGTCCTGGCCGACGACCACCACCTGCTCGATCAGCGGGGAGAGCCGCAACTGGTTCTCGATCGGCTCCGGCTCGACGTTCTCGCCGCCCGAGAGGACGATCGTGTCCTTCGCGCGCCCGGTGATCTCGATCTCGCCGCTCGCGCGCATGCGGCCCAAGTCGCCGGTGTCGAAGAAGCGGTCCTCGCCGAGCACGCGGCGCGTGGCCTCGCGATCCTGGTAGTACCCGCTCATCACCTGCGGGCCCTTCACGTGCAGGACGCCGATCTCGCCGTCCGCGACTTTGTTGCCGTCCTTGTCGCGCACCTCGACGACCGTCTCGCGGATCGGCGGGCCGACGGTCCCGAGCGCGGGGCGGCGCGGGTGCCGCACGGCCACGAGCGGAGCGGTTTCGGTCAATCCGTACCCGTACCCGTTGAGGAGCGTCAATCCGACGACGTCGAAGAACTCGTCGATGTGCGCGGGCAGCGAGCCGCCGCCCGACACGAGGAACTTCAACCGTCCGCCGAGCGCGGCGCGGAAGCGCGAGCCGACCATCCGATCGGCGAGAGCGTGCAGCGGCCGGCACGCCGCGCAGACCCAACGCCGTCCCTGTGCATCGCCGCGCGCGAACTTCCGCCACGCGGCGCCGGCGCGGATCAACGTCTGCGCGATCGCGCGGCGCAGCGGCGCTCCCTGCGCGAGTCGCTTGCGGGCCTCCTCGTAAAGGAGCTCGTACAGCCGCGGCACCGCGGCGAGCACGGTCGGCCGCTCGCGCAGCAGGTCCTGCTTGAACGTGCGCTTGTTCGTGTACACGGTGAGGCAGGCCTTCGAGATCGCCGCGTACTCGATCAGCCGCTCGAACATGTGCCACGCCGGGAGGATCGACAGGAACACGTCATCGACCTCGAACTCGACGACTGCCGGGATCGCGCGGATGTTGTGCATCACGTTGTCGTGCGTGAGCACCACGCCCTTCGGCCGCCCGGTCGTGCCCGACGTGTAGACGATCGTCGCGACGTCGTCGCCGCGCACGCGATCGAGCAGCGATTCGAAGCGCGTGCCTTCCGCGATCAGCACGCGGCCGCGCTCGCGCACCTCGTCGAGCGACAGCACCGGGCGCGGATCGCCGGCCGCGTAGCTCCCTTCGTGCAGGACGATGCAGCGGAGGTCGGCAACGTCGCGCAGCACGGGCGCGAGCTCCTCGAGCGCCGCGCGGTTCTCGAGGATCACCACGCGCGCGCCGGAGTGCCGCACCAGGTAGTCGATCTCGCCCGGCGTCGTGTCGGTGCCGCGCGGGACGTCCGCCGCGCCGAGCGCGAGCACCGCGAGGTCGGAGATGATCCAGCGGATCGAGTTGTCGGCGAACAACCCGACGCGATCGCCCGGCTGGATCCCGAGCGACGAGAGGCCGACGGCGGTCTCCTTCACCGCCTGCGCGAGCTCGCGGTAGGTCCACACGCGGCCGGCGCCGGCGAACTCCTTGAACGCGGGGCGCTCGGGCTGACGCTCCGCGACGTGGAAGAACACGTGTCCGATGCTGCGGACCATGACGCTCCTTCCCCGGAGCGCGACCTGCATGGCAGGAATGCCGGCCGCGAGCTGTGGGGCGCAGGATAAGCCCGCGATCGAGCGGCGCTCAAGAGCAGGGGGCCGATCGGTCGACGATTCGTCCGCAGCCGGCCGTCCCGCGTCTTGTCACGGCACTCGCGACGGCTAGACTGCCCGGCCCTCACGCGGGTGTAGCTCAGTGGTAGAGCACAACGTTGCCAACGTTGTTGTCGTGGGTTCAATTCCCATCACCCGCTCCAGACATGACGCGACCCGCGGATCGTCGAACGATCCGCGGGTCGCGCGCTTTCGGGCTTCAGGCTTCAAGATTGGCAAGACCGGGCGCGGTACTCGCCAGCCCTGAAGCCTGAGGCCTGAAGCCCGAAGCCGCTGTTTCTCTGCAACTCCCGCTGGTTCGTCACTCCGGATCCCCCGTCAGCACCCACGCGGCCCAGTCGCGCGTCGTGTAAAGCGGTCGACCGTCTGCGTCCTTCGCGTCGCGCAGCGTCTTCTTCGCTTCCCACAGCGCCTGGTGCTTGCTCTTCCTCTCGACCCACAGTCGGCGATAGAAGTCGAGCATCAGCTCCTTGGTCGGCTCGTCGCGCACCTTCCACAACGACGTGATGACGCTTCGGGCGCCGGCCATCTGCAGCGCGCGCTGCAGCGACGCGACGCCCTGGCCCGCGCGGCGGACGCCGACGTTCGTGTCGCAAGCCGACAACACCGCGAGCTCGCAGTTCGAGAGGTCGAGCGCGGCGATCTCTTCCGCGGTGATCAAGCCGGGTGCGCGGCCGACCGCGTCTTCGGGCAGGTTCGCGCCGGCGAGCGCGAGGCCGCACAAGAGCATCGGGCTCATGCCGCGTACGCGCTCCTCCGCCGACATGCGGAGGTCGAGGTCGAGCGTTGCGTCGAGCGGCGCGGGGTCGGCCCACGAGCGGATCGACTCGGGCGCGTACCAGCCGTGCGTCGCGATGTGGAGGAAGCGGGCTTTCGGCGCGAGCTCGACCAGCGCGTCACGCGAGGCCGTCGACTTGTCGAGGACGACGTGCGGCGCAGAGTCTCCGCGCACCTCGGCGAACAATGCGGCGATTCCGCGGACTTCGTCTCCGGTGTAGGGGAGGGGATCGAAGCCCTTCGCGTTCGGGCCGTCGCGCAGGATCGAGGCGAGGGTCGTCGACGATTGTGTGACGGCGGCGGTCTCGTCCGCGGAGGCAGCGACCGGCGGCGAATTGAACGCTGCGCCGCCGAGCGCGATCAGAGATCCGTCCGACAGCGGCGGTGCCGCATCGAGCAATTCGGTGAGCGTCGCGCGCGTCTCGACTCGCCAGCGGTCACCAATGGTCTCGTTCGCTCCAGCGAGCGGCAGCGCGTCGATCGGAATCAGGTTGAGCGCGTCGTCGAGGACGACGACCCATCGATTCGCGTCGCCGATCGCGGGCAGGAGCGGGTCGAGCACCATGCGAGAAAGCGACTGACTGACGGCTCTCACGCGATCCGTGGTGTCGGTCGGGACGGACCTGCCGCGCTCCGGTCCGACGCCGATCGCATCGCGCCACGCGTTCGCTGCGTCCTCGATCGGCTCGAGAGGCCCCAGATCGACGAACGAGAGCGGCACGATCGGGCTCGGGTCCGACTCGGCGATGCCGCGCAAGACGAACGCGGCGAGGTGCGGAGTCGTGACTTCGTGAACCGGCGCGCTGCCGACGTCGCCTCGCGTCACGTCGATTCGGCAGTCGACGTACCGCTGATACGCGACGGCGACCGTCCGCTCGCCGAGTCGTCGGGCGAGCACTTCCGGCGTGAACTCGAGGGCTCCGACGCGCGTTCTCGCGGCCTCCCGCGTGGCGTCGAACAAGTCGCGTTCTGCGGCGTCGCGGGCGCTGCGCGCCGTTTCGTACTGCTCGGTCGTCGTGCCGGCGCGTCGCGCGAGGTCCGCCAGCTCGGCGGCCGACTTCGCGAGGGAGTCCCGGAGTTCATCGATCTGCGGAGATTCCGCGCCGCACCGACGCAGCGCGGCGCAGGCCAGCGCGCCGGCTCGGGAGGTCTCGCGCCATATGAACGTGTCGGCGCGCAACTCCGGGCTCGGGACGATGACGCCAAAACCCGCCGCGAGCGACGACGCGAAGTCCAACCGCTGGGCCAGCCAGGTACAGCGTTCCTCCGCTTCGCGGCTCGTTCCGGACAGAATCGCCGCGCGGGCGCTGCTTGCGCAGGCTTGCGCCAACTCGCGGACCAACGCGAGACAGCGCGCTCTTTCGGAGTCCGTTCCGCCGCTCCCGTCTCGCTCTTCGCGCGCGATCTCGATCGCGAGCGTCCTTGCGAGGTTCGACCGCGCCCGCAGGAGATCGGGATGGTCCGGCGGGAGCGTGCGGGCACGGACCTCGAGGACGATTTCCTCGAGCGCCTGCGCGCTCTGCACCTCGCCGAGGCCCTTCAACGTCGCGGCGAGATTCGATCGCGCTACCTGTAGGTCCGGGTGATCCGGAGGAAGCGTGCGCGAGAGAACCTCCAGAACTTGCTCTTGGAGTGCGCGTGCATCGCTCGAGTCCCCGAGCAGAGTCAACGAACTGGCGAGGTTCGCCCGCGCGCGCTGAATGTCTGGGTGATCCGGCGGGAGCGTGCGAGTACGGATTTCGAGAACCTGTTCCCGGAGTGCTCGCGCGCCGGGCAAATCACCGAGTGCCTGCATCGTGCTCGCGAGATTCGACTTCACTCGCTGAAGCTCCGGGTGATCGGGAGGGAGTGTGCGGCTCTCGATCGCGAGGACCTGCTCCAAGAGTGCCCGCGCGCCACGACGATCGCCGAGCTGGAACTCCACCGCGCCGAGTCCCGATCGCACCCGCTGAAGGTCCGGATGATCGGGCGGCAGAGTCCTTGCTCGGATCGCGAGGAGCTGTTCGAAGACGGCGCGTGCCCCCGTGAGGTCGCCGCTCGCCCGCATCAGCTCGGCGTGGCTCGATCGCGCGGTGAGGAGGTCGGAGTGCTCGGGTGGGAGCGTGCGAGTGAAGACCTCGAGTGCGGCGTCCGAGAGGGATTGCGCACTGTTGAGCTCGCCGAGTTGCCGCAGAGTCTCGGCGAGGTTCAATCGCGCCGCCTGTAGATCGATGTGATCGGGCGAGAGCGTTCGGGTGCGGACGTCGAGGACGTGAGCTTCGAGAGCGCGCGCGCCCTGCAGGTCTCCGAGGTCCTTTCTTGCGACGGCGACGATCTGTTCCGCTGCCAGGATCTCCGGGTGATCCGGCGGAAGCGAGTGATTGCGTGCCTCGAGGACTTGCTCGGACAACGTGCGCGCATCCCGAAGATCGCCGAGCTGGAGCATCGTCGCAGCGAGATCGAGCCGCGCTTCCAAGATCGCCGGGTGATCGGGCGGAAGCGATCGAGCACGCACGTCGATGACCTGTTCGAAGAGTTCCCGTGCGCGGTGAAGATCGCCGAGCTGAAGCAGCGTTCTTGCGAGGGCGAGTCGCGCCCGCTGAAGATCGGGGTGGTCCGGGGAAAGTGTGCGAGTGCGAGAGTCGACCACCTGTTGCAGGAGCGTACGGGCGCCGGTCGGGTCGCCGAGTCGACGCCGCAACGTCGCGACATTCGTGCGAGCCTGTTGGAGAGCGGGATCATCCGAGGGCAGTTTGCGAGCGCGAACTTCGAGGACCAGTTCGAACAGCGCCTGCGCTTCGCGAAGCTCACCAAGTTCCGTCAGCGTCACGGCGAGGTTCGTGCGCGCTCGCTGAAGATCCGGATCGTCCGACGGCATCGTGCGCGCGCGGAACCGTTCGACTCGTTTCGACGCTCGATTCGCGGCACCCACGTCTCCCGCGGAATCCGCTGAGAGGGCCAGGTCGAAGAGCACGTCGA
>CAZBOK010000070.1:0-15047 GCA_964493525.1 uncultured Phycisphaeraceae bacterium
CGCTCTTCGCCTCGATCTCCGTGCGCTGCGCGCCGTCCGCCGGCCCACGCGCCGCGCCGGTCGCGAGCGGCTCGATCTCGCGCGACGACTCGCGCCGCGCGCGCGGCGGATCCGCAACCTCTGCCGCGTCATCGTCCCGCGTGCGCAACCAGGCGACCACGAATCCGGCGATGACGACGACCGCGAGAGCGAGGACGCCGAGCCGCGCTTTCATCGCCCCTTCTCCCCGCGCTCGCGCGCGATGACCGCGGACTACTTCGCGAACACCTGGTCGACCGGCGTGACCGTGACGCGCGACGCGTCGAGGCCGAGCTTCATCGCGCCGATCACCTGGTCCTCGTCGAGCAGCTCCTTCGGCTTCTCCGAGTTGTAGGTGATCTTCGTGAACGCGCCGGACGTCAGCTCGCGCTTCAGACCTTCGCCGTCCTTGGTGACCATCACGACGCGGATGTCCTTCGTGCCGAGGTGCTTCCGCACCGCCGCGTTCACTTGGTCGAGCGTCACGCTCGCGAGCCGCTCGCGCATGTACGCGGTGTATTCGCCGATCCCGTAGAACGCGGAGTCGATGCGGTAACCCAGCTCGTTCGCCTGCCCGTCCGTCAGCAGGAACACGTTCTTCATCAGGTATTCGCGCGTCGACTCGAAGTCCTCCTTCGAGAGCCCGTTCGCGACCAGCTTGTCGAGCTCGAACAGCGCGCACTTCAGCGCGAACACTCCCTGCTCGGGCGGCACGGGGCGGATCCACACCTCGAAGAGCTGCGTCTGCCGCGGGCGGTTCGGCTGCGGGAAGAACCCGGCGCCGCCGTTCGGGAAGGCCTCGATGTAGGCGTAGTCGCCGTAGTTCATGCCGCGGATCTCGCGGATGCGCTGATAGAGGTGGCTGAGCGACGAGCGGTGCTCGCCGAGCCACGTGCGCGCGACGAGCAGCGGCACGAAGTCGGGATGATCGCGGCGCACTTCGATCGGGAACCCGAACGAGATCGCGGTCGCGCGCGTCTCTTTCTGCACGATGTCGACCGTGATCCCCGCGGGCACCGCGCCCTTGGGACGCGCGATCGGGTCGGTCTTCGCGCCGCCGCGCTTCGAGTCGAGCAGGTTCTTCAATCGGTCGACGAAGCCCGCCGGGAGATCGCCGGAGAGGCCGATCGTGAGGTTGCCGCTCGTGAAGTACTTCGCGGCGAACGCCTTCGCGTCGGCGAGCGTGATCGAGTCGAGGCCGGCGACGGTGCCGTGCGGCGGATGGCCGTAGCCGGTGCCGGCGAACACGTCGGCCTGCAGGCGCTCCTTGCCGAGCTCCTCGTCGTTGTTCTGCCGCAGGTCGATCGTGAGGTCGTTCTTCAACTCCTCGAGCACGCGCTTGAAGTCGTCGTCGCGCCAGCCCGGGTCGGTCAACTGCTCGAGCGCGACCGCGAGGAACCGATCGAGGTTGTCGCGGTGCACCGAGCCGGTGAACGTCGTCAGCTCGCGGTCCACCTGCGCGTGGAACTCGCCGGCGATCGGGTAGAGCTGCTTCTGGATCTCCGCGAGCGTGAGCCGCGCGCTGCCGCCGTCCGCGATCAGCCGCGCGGTGAGGTTCGCGAGCCCTTCCTTGCCGGCCGGGTCGACGGCCGAGCCGGCGCGGAACGCGAGCTTCATCACGATCTGCGGGCTGTCGTTCTGCAGCACGACCGGCGCGGGCGTCGCCTGGATGTACCCGAGCTGCGTGAGCTGCTGCTTCATCTCCGGCGTCACCGCCGCCGCGGGCGCGAACGAGTCGATCGCCGGCGGCTTGCCGACGTCGGATGCGAGCGGATCGTGGCTGCAGGTGGTGATCACCATGCGCGCGTCCGTGAAGTACTTCCGCGCCGCGTCGCGCAGGTCTTCCGGCGTCAGCGTGTCGGAGAGCCGGTACAGGTTGTTCAGCGTGTCGAACGAGCGGCGATAGTGCACGTAGCGCGCAAGCGTCGACGCGATGGCTTCCGAGTTGTCGAGGCGCGCGGACAACGCGTAGCGTTCGTGCGCGCGCGCCTCGTCGAGATCCTTGCGGTCGACGAGCTTCGTCTTCGTCATCGCCAGCGTCTTCAGGATCTCGTCGCGCACGCGCACGACGTTCTTCTGGTCCTTCACGCGCGCGAGGATGTTCAACAGCGACGGGTCCTTCGCGGACGCATTGTCGGCGTTCAGCGCGTCGACGAGCTGGTCGTCGATCACGAGCTTCTTGTAGAGCTGCGACGTCTCGCCGAACTCGAGCGCGAGCAGGAGCTCGAGCGCCGCCGAATCCTTCTCGGTCTCCGAGAACGCGGGGCCGTGGAAGCCGATGACGAGGTAGGGCGGCGTCGGCGCCGGCCACGCGAGGTGCGTCGACACCGGGCCCTTCGCTTCCGGCTCCTGCGGGATCTCGACCGTGTTCTTGCCGGGTTGCCAGCTCCCGAAGTGCTTCTCGACCATCGCGAGCACGGCGTCCGGCTCGACGTCGCCGACGACGATCACCGTCGCGTTCTCGGGGCGATACCACCGATCGAAGAACTGGTGCGAGTAGGCGAACTCGTTCGGCATGTCCTCGATGTCGGCGAGGAAGCCCATCGTCGTGTGCTTGTAGGGGTGAACGGTGTACGCCGCGTCCTGCATCACCTCGAACAGCTTGCGGATCGGGTTCGCGAAGTTCTTGTTGTATTCGCCGAGCACCGCGAGCGCCTCGGTGCGGAACGCGGCCTCGGAGTATTCGAGGTGCTGGAAGCGGTCGGCCTCGATCTCGAGGATCTTGTCGAGGTCCTCCCTCGCGAACGTGATGTGGTAGTTCGTGAAGTCGTCCGACGTGAACGCGTTCTGCCGCGCGCCGGCCTTGGTGACGATCGCGTTGTATGCATCGGGCGAGTAGGTCTTCGTCCCGCGGAACATCATGTGTTCGAAGAAGTGCGCGAAGCCGGTCTTGCCCGGCTCGACTTCGTTGCGCGAGCCGGTCTGCACCGGGATCTGCAGCGAGACCAGGTTCGGGAACCCGGTCTTCACGACGATCACCTTGAGCCCGTTGCCGAGCGTGCGCTCGACCGGGCGATACGGGATCACGCCGCCGCCCGAGCCGCCGCCACCGCCGCCGGGGATCACGCGACACGCCGTGAAGGAAACCGCGCACGCGAGTGCGAGCGCGCCGAAGATGGCGGTGAGAGTGCGCACGGGCTGGACTCCGTCCTGGACATAGGTGGATTCGAGAAAAGCAGCGGATCGTAGCGATGAGTCGCCAGCGCGTATTCTGGCCCCGCTCCCTGCGCGGAGAATCGGAATGATGCTGCTTGCGATCGATCGACTCGTCGCGGATTGCGCGGCCGGGGTCGCATGAGCCGATCTCCATCACACGTCGACCCGGTGTGCGGGATGGCGGTCGACCCGGCGCGCGGCCACGGTCCCGAGCTGCACGCGGGCCGCGAGTACTGGTTCTGCGCGGCGAGCTGCCGCGCACGCTTCGCCGCGGAGCCCGAGCGATACCTCGGCGAACGGCACGTCGCGGCGACGGCCAGGCCGGCGCCGGCGCCGGCGCCCGCGGCGGCCGGATCGATCTGGACCTGCCCGATGCATCCGGAGGTCCGCGCGTCCGCGCCGGGAGCCTGCCCGGATTGCGGCATGGCGCTCGAGCCGCTCGCGCCGTCCCGCGACGCCGGACTCGAACGCGAATCGCGGCGCATGGCGTTCGGGTTCCGTCTCGCGCTCACGTTCAGCGCGCCGCTCGTGGCGGCGGCGATGGCGGGGATGCACGCGCGCTCCGGGCCGCTCGCCGTCCTCGCCGATCCGTGGTTCCAGCTCGCGTTCGCCACGCCGGTCGTGTTCGTCGCGGGGTGGCCGCTCCTCGTCCTGGGCGCGCGCTCGCTCGCGGCGCGACCGAACATGTTCACCCTGATCGCGCTCGGCACGCTCGCAGCGTGGGGCGCGAGCGCGTTCGCGGTCGTGTTCCCGTCGGCCGTGCCGACGGCGTTCCTCGACGAGCACGGCCGCGCCCCGGTTCACTTTGAGTCGGCCGCCGTGATCGTGACGCTCGTCCTGCTCGGGCAGGTGCTCGAGCTCCGCGCGCGCTCGAAGACCGGTGCGGCGCTCGCGGAGTTGCTGCGTCTCGCGCCGGACGTGGCGCACGTCGATCGAGGCGGCGGAGTGATCGAGGACGTTCCGCTCGAGCGGGTCCGGGCCGGGGACCGCGTGCTCGTGCGCTCGTTCGAGGCGGTGCCGGTCGACGGCGTGGTCGAGTCGGGCGAGAGCGCGGTCGAGGAGGCCACGTTCACGGGCGAGCCGCTTCCGCGCGAGACGCGCGCCGGCGATCGCGTCTTCGCGGGGGCGCGGAACGGGCACGGCGCGCTGGTCGTGACGGCGGAGGCGATCGGCGCCGCGACGCTGCTCGAGCGGATCGCGGCACGCGTCGCGGAGGCGCAACGCACGCGCGCCCCGGTGCAGCGGCTCGCCGACCGCGTCAGCGCGGTGTTCGTGCCGGTGGTGCTCGTCGCCGCGCTCGCGGCGTTCGCGAGTTGGGCGGCGTTCGGCCCGGCGCCGCGGTTCGCGCACGGGTTGATGGCCGCGATCTCGGTGGTGCTGGTCGCCTGTCCATGCGCGCTCGGGCTCGCGACCCCGATGGCGGTGGTCGTCGCCGTCGGCCGCGGGGCGAAGCTCGGGCTCTTGGTCCGCGAGGCGCAGGACCTCGAGCGGCTCGCGACCGTCGACGTCGCGGTGCTCGACAAGACGGGGACACTGACGAAAGGCGCGCCGGAGCTCGTCGACGTCGGTCTCGCGGGCGACGCTCGTGCGCTCGCGGATGTCGCCGCGCTCGAAGCGGCGTCGGAGCATCCGCTCGCGCGCGCGATCGTCCTCGGCGCTCCGGCACACGGCGCCGCGGTCGATGCCGGCGGATCGGACGCGCGGACGACGGTCCGCGAGTTCCGCGCGTTTCCCGGCCGAGGAATCGTGGGACGCGTGCGGGGGCGCGTCATCGCGGTCGGCAATCGCGAGTTCGTCGAGTGGCAAGGCGCGCGGCCGGACCCGGGAGTGATCGCGCGCGCCGAACGCCTGCGCGAGGACGGCGCGACGGTGTCGTTCGTCGCGGTCGACGGAGACGCGATCGGCACGCTCGCGGTCGCCGATCCGATCCGCCCCGAAGCGGCGGCCGCGCTGCGCGAGCTCTCCGCGCTCGGACTGCGCGTGCTGATGGCGAGCGGCGATCATGCGGCGACCGCGGGCGCGATTGCCGCGCGGCTCGGCATCGCCGAGGTGCACGCCGGCCTCCTGCCCGCGGCGAAGCAGGATCTCGTGAAACGACTGCAGCGGGAAGGTCGTCGCGTCCTGTTCGTCGGCGACGGCGTCAACGACGCGCCCGCGCTCGCGGCGGCGGACGCCGGCATCGCGATCGGCGCCGGCGCCGACCTCGCGAAGCAGAGCGCCGGCATCACGTCGCTCGGACACGGCGTCGGTCGCGTCGTCGCCGCGGTCCGTCTCGCGCGCATGACGCGCCGCGTCATTCGACAGAACCTCGTGCTCGCGTTCGTCTACAACGTGTTCGCGGTGCCGATCGCCGCGGGCGTGCTCTACCCGTGGCTCGGGATCGTCCTCTCGCCGATGATCGCCGCGGCGGCGATGAGCGCGAGCTCGGTGTCCGTGATCGCGAACTCGTTGCGCCTCAAGCGGGCGGCGACGTGACGGAACCGATCCGGCCGGCGTTCTTCTTCCACCCGCTCACGCGCTTCTACGACGCAGGCTGCGAGCTCCTCGGGTTCGGCCGCCGATTCAAGCGGCGCTTGATCGATCTCGCCGGGATCGCCGACGGAGAACGCGTGCTCGAGATCGGCTGCGGCACCGGGGTGCTGGCCGCGGAGCTCGTCCGCGCGCGACGCGTCGAACTGGTCGCGACCGATGCCGACCCGGGCGCGCTCGCGATCGCGCGGCGTCGGCTCGACGGCGCGGCGTCGATCGTCACCGCGCGCGCCGAGGCGCTGCCGTTCGCCGAGGGGTCGTTCGACCGCGTGGTGTGCACGCTGGCGCTGCATCACGTGCCGGAGGCAGACAAGGGAACGGCGCTCGCGGAGGCGCGCCGGGTCCTGCGTCCAAAAGGCGCGCTGTTCCTCGCCGACTTCGACAACCACCGGCGCTTCTGGATCGCACGCTTCTACCGCTCGCGGCAGCCGCTCGCCGATTGGCTCGCGAGCGCCGGCTTCGCGGCGCGCCGCGTGGCGCGGACGCGGCTCGTGCACGTCTTCTCGTGCAGCGTCCGGGAGTGATGCTCAGCGTCGGACGACCGCGCGTCCCGGCGCGTGATGCGCTCCGTGGGAGTAGAACGCGTCGTCCCGCTCGTCCTCGTCCGTCAACTCGAAGCGCAGCGTCGACGGCAACGGCGCGCGCGCGTCGGTCGCGAACCGCAGCTCCAGCATGAGGAGCTCGCCCGATTCGTCCCGCGCGTCGAAGCGCACTTCGCGCGGGGTGAGCGGCGCGGCGGCGGCGTCGACGAGGACCCCGCGCACGCGCGTGACGCCGCTCCGCTCGGCCGGCTCGAACTCCAGGCGGTACCGGTCGCCGAGCCGGGACATCGTCCGGTTGACGCTGAACCAAGGCAGGTCGCGCGTCGCCGGCAGGCGCACGGCATCCACGAGGGCGGCGAATCCGGAATCGCCGTCCGCCGACTCGACCGGCGCCGATTCGCGGGGCGGCACCATCCACGCGTCGCGCCCGTCGAGACCGAGCCACGCGCCGGCCGCAAGGCCGCTCGTCACGTGCAGCGCGACGCGCTCGCCGCCGCGCACGAACACGTCCGCCGCGAACGGTTCGAGGAACAGGACGCCGCGGTCGGCGCTCACCGTGTAGCGCCGATCGCGCGGCATGGCGCAGGCGCGCAGCACTCGCTCGTAGGTCGCGCGCGCCGGCGGGGCGCCGGGGCCGCCGAACCAGAACCCGATCACGGCGATCACCGCCGCGGCGGCCGCGACTGCCTGGATGCGGCGCCAGATCGGGCGTTCGACGCGCAGTGGCGGCGGCGCGCGCGCGACCTCGAGCGCCGCCGCGACGCGCGCGTTTAGTGCGTCGCCGCGGTCGCGGTGCAGGGACTCGATCAGACCGTGGGCGAACACGTCCCGCGCGTCGTCGGTCGCGACGTCGTCTTCGCTCGGCCTCCAGATCATCGCGCGCGCTCCGCCCGGACCTGTCGACGCGGATTGTCGCGTCGCGTCTCGTCGGGGACGGAGAATTCGTCGGCAGTCGACGGGATGGAACTTGGCGGGATTCGCGCCCCGCGGGGGGCCGCGCGACCGACCCGCCGGCGGGACGGCGCGCTTCAGCGCGAGAGATCCGAGACGAGGCGTCGCTCGACGCACTCCGCGAGCTGCGCCCGCGCGCGCTGCACCAGCTTCTTCGCGCTCTCGAACGTGACGGCGAGCGCATCTGCGAGTCGCGCGCCGTGCAGGTCGTTCGTGTAGCGCGACTCGATCGCCGCGCGCAGCCGCGGCGGGAGCGCAGCCATGCACTTCCGCAGCGCGTCGAGGCGTTCGTCGAACGCGTCCCCGGTGCGATTCTCGAACTCCGCGCACGCGCGATCGACCTGGTCGAGGACGTCGTCGCCGAGCGTGCGCATGCGACGCGCGTCCTGGCGCCGCCGCGCGAGGAGCAGCCGCCGCGCAATCCCGCGCAGCCACGGTCCGAAAGTGCGCGTGCGGTCGAATCGATCGAGCGTGCGCCACGCGACGACGATCGTCTCCTCGAACAGTTCGTCGGCGAGCTGCGGGTCGCGCACGACCGCGCGCAGGAACAGGTTCAGCGCCACCGCGTGGTCCCGGACCAGGTCATCGAACGACGTGGCCCCGGACGGCGGCGCGGGGTTCGAGAGGTCCATGGTGCCGCGCGGCATGTGCGCTCCGTGGGAACGTAGGAACTCGTCGGCAAGCGAGACTCCCGAACTCGAACCGAATCCCCGCGAGGGAGGTCGGTCGCGTCACGGCACCCGCGAAGCGGCGAACGTCCCGTGCTGCTTCACCTTCGAGGTGATCCCCGCGTTCGTGTACCCGACCCGAACCTTCGCCCGTCCGATCATCGAGCCGCCGTGCACGTCGAGCCCGATCAGATCGAGCTTCACCTTGTGCACCTCGGCGTTCGGAAGCTGCGCCTGGATGTATTCGCGATACCCGCCCGACAACCGCACGCGATAGCGGCCCGCAGCCTTCGACCACGTGCCGTCGATCGCGCCGTCGAACTTCGCGGTGTGTCCGAGGTTGATCGCGAGCGCGATGTCATCGTCGACCAATGCGAGATCGGAGGTGACGCCGTCGATCGTCTGATGCACGACGGTCGCCCACCCGCCGAACCAGTCGCCGACGAACGGATCGCTGCCGCCGACCCCGCACACCGCGCCGCCGACGAGCACCGAGAACGCGAGCAGGATCGACTTCGTCATGTGCGGTTGCCTCCGTACCGTCACAACCGGATCTCGCGTCCCGCGTCTCTCGCGCCCCCGGAAGAACCTCCGAACCCGCGGCGTGAGCGCGACCCTCTCCGCTGCTCGTCCAGCGCGATCCAAAGCGGGATCGATGAACTCGATCCCCACCGCACCCGCCGGCGCGTCGCCAGCACTCGGCGCCCCGCCACGCCCGCGCCCCGTCGTCCCTCGCACATTCGATCGTTCCCCCTACGATGTCCCGCTTCACCGCATCGCCCACCGAGGTCCCCATGCTCGTCCGTTCCTTCGCGCTCCTCTCCGCCGTGCTCGCGACCTCCGCGTTCTGCGCCGACCAGCAGTACGACATCCACGAGAAGGTCCTCGACAACGGCCTCAAGGTCGTGACGCTCGAGGATCACTCCTGCCCGATCGTCGCGGTGCAGGTCTGGTACCACGTCGGCTCGAAGGACGAGGACCCGACGCGCACCGGCTTCGCGCACATGTTCGAACACATGATGTTCCGCGGCACCGACCGCCTCGGGCCGGAGGATCACTTCAAGTACATCCGCGGCACGGGCGGCGACTGCAACGCGTTCACTGCGTTCGACAACACCACCTATGTGCAGGTGGTCCCGAAGGATCAGCTCCCGATGGTGCTCTGGCTCGAAGCCGAGCGCATGTCGTCGCTGAAGGTCGACGAGAAGGGCTTCCACACCGAGCGCAAGGTCGTCGAGGAGGAGCGCCGACTCGGACTGAACCAGCCGTACGGCTCGGTGCTCGAGAAGGTCCTCGCGCAGACGTTCCAGCAGCACCCGTATCGCTGGTCGCCGATCGGTTCGATCGAGCACCTCGAAGCGGCGAAGCCGGAAGAGCTCCTGCGCTTCTGGGAGAAGTACTACGTCCCGAACAACGCGGTCCTCGTCGTGTGCGGCGACGTCGATCACGCGGCGGTGGAGAAGGAAGCGCAGAGCGCCTTCGGCTGGATCCCGCGCTGCGCCGACCCGCCGCGCGTCGCGGTCACCGAGCCGTTGCCGGACCAGCCGGTCGAGATCGAGATCGAGGAAGCGCGCGGTCCGGTGCCGATCACGGCGGTCGCGTATCGCACCGTCGGCGAGGACGACAAGGACGCGCTCCCGCTCGAGATGCTGATGCAGATCCTCGGCGGCGGCGAGAGCAGCCGCATCTACAAGAAGATCGTCGACGAGGACGAGAAGGCGCCGATGGCGATGGCTGGCGCGTTCAGCATGGAGCAGGCGGGCTTCGCCGCGGCTGGCGCGGTGCAGATGCCGTTCTCGGACAGCAAGGGCATCGTCGAAGCGATCGACGAGCAGTTCGACAAGGTGAAGAAGGACGGCGTCACGGAAGCGGAGCTGCAGAAGGTGCGCACCTCGATGCTGCGCCGGCTCGTCGATGAATCGAAGACGGTCGAGTCGAAGGCGAACCTCCTCGGCACCGCGGCCCTGTTCCACGGCGGACCGCAGTGGCTGAACGGCCGCGCGGAGCGCATCGAGAACGTCACGATCGACGACCTGAAGCGGGTCGCGAACACCTACTTCACGCCGGAGCGCCGCGTGGTGGTGAAGGTGAAGCCGACGCTCGGCGGCATGGTCCGCACGCTGCTCGGCGGCGTCGGCAAGAAGGGCGGCGACGAGACGGCGGACGCCCACGGTCCGCACGAGGACGACCCGGCCGACGCGACGGCCGACACCGGGCCGGCGCTCGTGCGCGAGGGGCCGAAGGCGAAAGCGCAGCGCCCGGCCGACTACCCGAAGCAGGCGCCGGTCGCGCCGACGCGCGCGGTGAAGATGCCGATCGACGCGAAGACCAAGACGCTCGACAACGGGCTCGAGGTCGTGGTGATCGAGAACCACGAGGTGCCGATCGTCAGCGTGCGCCTCGGCCTCCTGAACGGCGCGTTCCTCGACCCGCAGGACAAGCCGGGCGCCGCCGCGATGGCGTGCGGCATGTTGACCAAGGGCAGCGGGAAGCACACCGCGCAGCAGCTTGCCGAGGAACTCGAGTCGAAGGCGATCTCGCTGAACGCGAATGCCGACATGGATTCGGCCGGCGTCGGCGGCAGCTCCGCTGCGGGACAACTGCCGCGCCTGATGCAGCTCCTCGCCGAAGTCGTGCTGACGCCCACCTTCCCCGAGAAGGAGTTCGAGAAGGCGAAGAAGCAGGCGCTGACCGGGATGGCGATCGCGGAGAAGCAGCCCGCGCAGATCGCCGAGCGCATGGTGAGCAAGCTCGTGTGGGGCGACCACTTCTACGGCCATCCGGCGTCCGGCACTTCCGATGACGTGAAGCGCGTGAAGCTCGACGACGCGATCGCGTGGTGGAAGCGCGCCGCGCGGCCCGATCAGGCGGTGCTCTACTTCGCCGGCGACGTGAAGGCGGACGACGCGTTCGACCTCGCCGACGCGTTGTTCGGCGCGTGGACCGCGAGCGGCGAAGCGCCGAAGGCCGAGATCAAGGCGCCGCCCGCGCTGCCGAAGACGGCGATCACGCTGGTCGACGTGCCGGGCGCGATCCAGAGCCAGATCCGCGTCGCGCAGCGCGGCATCACGCGCGGCGACCCGCGCTACACCGTCGGTCGCGTGCTGACCGGCGTGTTCGGCGGCGCGTTCAACTCGCGCTTGAACGAAGTGATCCGCGTGAAGAAGGGCCTGACCTACGGCGCGAGCGGCGGGCTGCGCTCGTCGCGCTTCGGCGGCACGTTCTTCGTCAACACGTTCAGCAAGACGAAGACGACGGTCGACGCGGTCGCCGCGATCCTCGACGAGGTGAAGCGCATCCGCAGCGAGCCGCCGAGCGCGGAAGAGCTGGAGCAGTCGCGCTCGTACCTGATCGGCTCGTTCGCGGGCGACCACGAGACGCCGGAGTCGATCCTCGGCGAGCTGTGGGGCCTGCAGCGCGACGGCCTCTCGAAGGACTTCATCGACAAGTATCTCGAGGGCGTGGTGAAGACGTCGTCGGACGACGTCGCGAAGGTCGCGAACGAGCTGATCGACCCCGACCACCTCGCGATCGTCGTCGTCGGCGACGCGTCGCAGGTGGCAGAGGGCCTGGCGAAGATCGCGCCGCTCACGATCCTCGACGAAGACGGCAAGCCGAAGGAGATGAAGAAGAAGACGGACGGGGACTGACGGTCGGCGGGCCGCGTGTCGGTGACTCGGCCCCAGGCCTGAGAACTCGAGAGTCGGGTCGCCCGAGTTCTCGCGCCCGGGGCCGAGCCCCGTCCCCGAGACGCGAGGCCCGAGACGTAGGCCCGAACGGCGGGTCCGATGTCCCCGTGTTCGATTCGGAGGAGCGCATGCAACTCGCACCCACCCGCCGCGACTTCCTGAAGTCGCTCCCCGCCACCGCCGCGACCACGCTCGCGTGGCTGCACCTCGCGCGGACCGCGCGCCCCGCGGTGCGCCGCGTCGGCGCCAACGACAAGATCGGCGTCGGCCTCATCGGCTGCGGCGGGCTCGGCGTCGGGCATCACCTCGCGACGATGCTGCGCATCCCCGATCTCGACGTGCGTGCGGTCTGCGACGTCGACAGGGCGCACATCGCCGACGCCGTGAAGATGCTCGACGGTGCGGGCAAGAAGGTGGCGACGTTCGGCGACCACCGGAAGTTGCTCGAGTCGAAGGACATCGATGCCGTGCTGATCGCGACGACGGACCACTGGCACGCGCACTGCGCGATCCACGCGTGCGAGGCGGGGAAGGACGTCTACTGCGAGAAGCCGCTGACTCTCACGATCGCGGAGGGGCGGCAGATGGTCGAGGCCGTGCGCCGCTACGGCCGCGTGCTGCAGACCGGCAGCCAGCAGCGCTCGACGTGGGATTTCCGTTGGGCGGTCGACCTCGTGAGGAACGGCGCGGTCGGCGAGCTGAAGAAGATCACCGCGGCGATCAACCGCGGCCCGACCTCGGAATTCGAGCCGGACCAGGAACCGCCCGCGGGCCTCGACTGGAACCAGTGGCTCGGGCAGGCCCCGTGGTCGAACTACACGCCGAAGCGCTGCCACTTCACGTTCCGCTGGTTCGAGGATTACTCGGGCGGCCGCATCACCGACTGGGGCGCGCACCACCTCGACGTCGCGCAGTGGGCGCTCGACGCCGACGCGAGCGGTCCGGTCGAAGTGGAGGGCAAGGCGACGTTCCCGACGTCGGGCCTGTTCGACACCGTCGTCACGTTCGACGTGAACTTCCGCTACGCGAACGGCGTGAGGGTCAACCTCACGAGCGAGGGCGAGAACGGCGTCACGTTCGAGGGAACGAAGGGGAAGATCTTCGTCTCGCGCGAGCGCATCGACGCCGACCCGATCGAGATCCTCGACACGCCGCCGGATTGCGGCCGCGTGCGGCTCTACCCGAGCCCGGGACATCACGAGGACTGGATCGCCTGCATGCGCGAGCGCCGCCGCCCGACGACCGACGTCGAGGTCGGCCACCGCAGCGCGACCGTCTGCCACCTCGCGAACATCGCCGTGCGACTGAAGCGCCCGCTGAAGTGGGACGCGAAGCACGAGCGTTTCGAAGGCGACGAGGAAGCGAACCGCATGACGTGGCGTCCGAAGCGCGCGCCGTGGTCGCTCGAAGGGAGGGCGTGAACATGCGAGCGATCACTCTCCTCGTCGTCCTCGCGCTCGCGTCCGGATGCGCGGTGCAGTTCCCGCAAGCGACCGAGCAGGATCGAAAGCTCGCCGACTTCGTCGCCGGCAACACCGCGACGCCGCGCCCCGAATTCGAATCGAACCCCGACGCCGGCCCGGGCGCGATCGCATTGCTCGCCGACGCGTTCCGGTCGACCGACCCGAACGTCGTGCATCGTGCCGAGCGCGCGGCGAGCGACGTCGTCCACGCATCCGCGCGTCCCGGAGCGACGACGGAGCGACGACAGTCCGTGCTCGCGCTCGAGTCGCTGCTCGACGCGACGCCGGCGTTGCCCGCGACGGAGCGGCGCTTCGTCTGCCGCCTGCTCGGCGCGGCGATCTCGGATTCAGCGGAACGCATGCGGCTCGAAGCGCGCAAGTCCGACCCGCAGCTCGCGGACGACGTCGCGTTCGCGCTCGCCCGCAGCGGTCCGCACGACGAGGCGCTCCCGCTCGCCGACCAGACATCGAGCACGTGGCCGCAGTCGCGCTGTGCCGGCCTGCGCGCCGCGGCGCAGTCGGACACGAAGGAGTCGCAGGACGCATTGCTCTCCGCGCTGCGCGACGAGTCCGCTTCCGTGCGCGCGGTCGCCGCGGAGATCCTCGCGACGCGCGCTTCACGCGGCCTCGATGACGTGCTCCGCGAGGAACTCGAGGCGTCGTCCGACCCCGACGGAAAGGCGCGCATCGTCACGATCCTCGAAGCGCGCCACGCGCTCGACTGGGCGACGATCGATCGCGTGCTCGCGAGTCATGAGGAAGCGCCGTTGGTCGCGGTGGCGGAAGCGCTCGCGAATCGCGGCGACGCGAAGTCGGAGGCGCGGCTCGGCGACCTCGCGCTCGCGCCGCGCTCGAGCACGATGAACGCGCACGCGGCGCTGCTCTCGGCGCTTGCGCGACTCGCGCAGCGCGACGCGTTCGCCGGCGATCGCGACGCGGCGATGAAGATCTCGATGCTCGTGCAGTCGGCGACGAAGGACGACGCGACGCGCGCGGAAGCGCTGAAGGTGTTCGCGACGCTCGCCGACCCGGAGACGCGGCCGCTCCTCGACGCATTCGACGCGGACGCCGGCCCGCTCGCTCACGCGCAGGTCGTCCGCACGCGCCTCGCGATCGCCGACAAGCTGCGCGCGACCGACCCGGCCGCGGCGACGGACGTGTACCGCAAGATCCTCGACCAACCCGGCGATCGCCGTCTGCGCGAGACCGCGCTGCGCCGACTCACCGCGCAAGGCGTCGATGCGAAGTCGATCCTCGCGAAGCAGGGCATCCTCCTCGACTGGCGCGTGCTCGGCCCGCTGCCGCGCGACGCGATGGCGTTCGAGGAGCAACCGTTCGGCGCGGCGATCGATCCGAACCGTCCCTTCGAGCACGGCGGGAAGACGTTCGCCTGGACGCCGCTCTCGACGACCGACCTCGACGGCCACGTCGACCTGCTCGCGCACTTCGACGGCAAGAACGACTGCATCGCGTTCGCGACCGCGACGTTCGTCGCGGACGACGCGTTCGACGGAACGCTCGCGGTCGGCAGCGACGACGGCGTCGCGATCTGGGTGAACGGTGAGCGCGTGCTCGCGCACGATGTCGCGCGCGCGTGGTCGCCCGGCGAGGAGCAGGTGCAGGTGCATTTCGTGAAGGGCGCGAATGGGATCCTCCTGAAGATCACGCAGGGCGGCGGCGACTTCGGTTTCTCGGCGCAGGTCCCGCCGCGCGCGCGCTGACGCGATGAACGAGGGGAGCCGCGCTCGACCGATCGCGCGCGCGTGGAAAACTCTGCTGCGTCGCGTCGACGCGTGGACGCGCCGCAAGACCGGCGTGCGCTGCCCGCTGTGCGAGCGCCGCGCGCGGCGCTTCGACCCGCATCCGGCGACCGGGCGCAAGGACGCGCGCTGTCGTCGCTGCGGCGCGCTCGAACGCCATCGCTTCGTGTGGGAGTTCCTGCGGCGCCGGACGAGCCTTTGCGGCGGGGGCGGCGGTGCACGCGTGCGGATGCTGCACCTCGCGCCGGAGCCGTCCCTCGGCGCGAAGCTG